>NZ_JBQKCL010000006.1:0-272844 GCF_052122375.1 Blautia sp. HCP3S3_H10_2 | reverse complement strand
TGGTAACTTAACAATAAATACATTTTAAAGAAGAATCAACTGCCTTTTTAATAAAAAAACAGTAAAACTGCGCCACAGCCTTGGCAGGCCATCGCGCAGCGATTTTGTTCACTTTGAATTTGCGCTTCTATAAGGTGGAATGTGTTGACACAAAAAATACAGTATGATAGTATTATCATTAGAAAAAAGGATGGCACATTTCGTGTAAGGTGAGGAAATGATTAATAGATAATTTAATTTAAGTAAGACACATATAGTTATTGAGCCTGTAGAAAATAGGTTTATTTTTGTGTACGCTTAAGTTGGATTATCGCAAGAGGCATTTCCTTTGCTTTTCTTTAGGGAAAGTAATAAAGGTCTATTTAGCGAGTCTATTTTTGCGTATGCAAAAAAGGCTCGTTTTTGTGTGTACAAAAATAATTGACTCGTGTTTCGAAAAGGAGGAACTTTATGTTACAGATAAAGAAATTAAATTTAACACATAAAAAAGACCTGAGAGTAATTCTTGATGATTTCAACCTTGTGCTAAATGATGGAGATAAAGCAGTTATCATTGGAGAAGAAGGGAACGGAAAATCAACATTAATGAAGTGGATATATGATCCATCGCTTATAGAAAACTATATAGAAGCGGATGGGGAAAGAGTAATGGGAAACGAACGTTTTGGTTACCTTCCGCAAGAGATGCCCGATGAAGATAAGAAAAAAACCGTATACGAGTATTTTTCTGAGGAAGAAATATTCTGGGAGAAAACGCCAAAAGAACTGTCTGTTACTGCAGGGAAATTTGGAATAAAAAATGATTTTTTCTACAGTAGTCAGATGATGGGGAGCCTTTCAGGAGGAGAAAAAGTCAAGGTACAACTCATGCGGCTTTTTATTCGCGATGTTTCTGTGCTATTGTTAGACGAACCTTCAAATGATATTGACATTGCGACGCTTACATTACTGGAAAAAACCATAAATGAATGGAAACATATTGTGCTTTTTATTTCACACGATGAAACATTGATAGAGCGTACCGCCAACATGGTAATACATATCGAGCAGATTAAGCGAAAAACAGAAGCGAGATATACCGTGGCCAAGCTTCCCTATAGAAACTATGTGGAGGAACGGCTTCATAAATTTGAACTTCAAGAACAGAGGGCACTATGTGACCGTAGGGAAAAAAAGATTCGAGATGAGAAATATCAAAGAGTGTCTCAGAGTGTGCAAAGCGCATTAGCAAATTGTTCCAGACAAGCGCCGTCGGTGGCAAAGAATTTGAAGGACAAAATGCACACAGTTAAGGCTATGGGGCGAAGATTTGAAAGAGAAGACGAAAATATGACGCAAATGCCGGAGCAGGAAGAAGCAATCTTTTTTAAATTAGGAGATAAAAACGCATACATTCCAACAGGGAAAACGGTCATAGAATATGAACTTTCAAAGCTAATGACTCCAGAAGGCGAAAGAATTTTGGCAGAAGGAATTTATTTGAAAATAAAAGGATCAGAGAAAATCTGTATTATAGGAGCCAACGGGGCAGGAAAAACGACTCTTCTAAAAAAGATAGCGGAAGAACTTATGAATCGGAATGATATTAAAGCAGAATATATGCCCCAAAATTATGAAGATTTGTTGGAGCTATCTGTTACACCGGTTGATTACCTTGATAAAACAGGAGATAAAGAAGAGCGTACAAGAATTAGAACATACCTAGGTTCACTTAAATACACGCCAGATGAAATGGAGCATCCTATTCGGGAGTTGTCTGGTGGACAAAAGGCGAAAGTGCTTCTTTTGAGGATGAGTTTAAGTGGTGCGAATGTTCTTATTCTGGATGAGCCTACAAGAAATTTTTCACCATTATCCGGCCCGGTAATAAGAAAAATGCTCCGAGAATTTCCAGGGGCTGTCATTAGCATTTCTCACGATAGAAAGTACATTGAAGAGGTGTGTGATAAAATATATCAGCTAAATCCTAATGGATTACAGTTAATTAGTGAGTGATAAAAAAGATGAAAGACTGACAACTTCCAGTTTGACGATTTCATATTTGTTGATTATATAGTGTGAATTATCGTTGCTATTTTCTTAATATAGAGCGTATATAGACATACCAAAACGAGGAGGTATTTCAATATGCTTTATGTGAGAATAGCAAACGAGGACGGAACTATTTCATTTCATCCGCTTAGAGAAAACAACATCTATGTTCACTGCGAGACTTGTGGCAGCATGGTCCCAGTCGATGATCCCATCAACTTCATAGCGGACATGGCCGACATGGGAATTATCATGGATGATGCTTTCAATCGATGTGAAAAATGTTCAGAAGAACATTTTGCCTGGGAAGAGGAATACTGCGAAAGCTTGACAAGTGAATTATAATAAGAAGAAAGAGATATTGACCCTGGCGCGTTGATATCTCTTTTTTCGTGAAAGAAAAGACTATGCTGCAACCCTCCATAAAACGAAGAGTAGCCTAATCCAATGCCCGGATGGAGGGGGTGCATTTCTCGTATTCAGGGGGTGCAAAAGGGGGTGCAACCGTTGGATTGTATCAAAATGGTAGCCGCCATGAACAGCGGAAACAGATGGCACAGGTCATTTCGGAAATCATCCAGGAGAAGGTCATTTACAAGAGGGTTCCCACCTGTGCTTATCAGATTGGCTACTTTACCATCAGCAAAGACGGTGTCCTAAGTTGGACGGAGGACACCGATGCAGAAACGGTCAAGGGCGTGGTTGCCGGATTGCAGATGATGGGCTTCACCGCCAAGACGGAACTTCGCATTGCAGAGCAGACCGATTCAGTAGAAAAGGCAACACCGAATGAAGCCCCGGAGGAAGAAAATGTGGATTCCAGTAAGCTGACGGTGGAGATACCGCTGAGACTGGTGGACGAAGCCACACTCGCCAACCTCGACAGAATTATTGAGGGCAAGGGAAATTTGATACGGAAAGCAATCGAAGCAGAAAACCTTACCTACGAGGTCACGGATAGTAAGGTGCTGTTCCCTTGGTTCTCCCTTTCCGGGGATGCAGATGAAGCGTTGGCCTATACGCAGCTAATCAGCAAGCTGGTGGAACAGGCACGGACAGCCAAGCGTGTGACCATGAAAGAGAAGAAGGTGGAGAATGAGAAATACGCATTCCGGTGCTTTCTGCTCCGACTAGGGTTTATCGGTGATGAGTACAAGGCAGCCCGGAGCGTGCTGCTGAAAAATCTGACCGGGAATGGGGCGTGGAAGAAGGTCGGTGACCGCTGATGTGGGGAATCTCAAAGGCAAGGCTTGAATGCCTCCGCAGCCAATATGCTCCGGGGACAAGGGTGGAATTAGAAGAGATGAACGACCGACAAGCACCGCCGCCCGGAACAAAGGGCACGGTTGTGTACGTAGATGATATCGGGACCATCCATGTGCACTGGGATAACGGCAGCTCCCTGGGCGTGGCTTACGGTGAGGATAGATGCCGGGTGATTGAAGAATAGGATGGGGTAACGCTTCGTGACCCCATAAACTGAATAACGAATCGTTAGCAAGAAGGAGCCGATTCCCACAGCAGGGATATCGACTCCTTTGATGTTTCAATATGTTCATTCTAATGTTCAATTTGGTCATTTGGCGGAGAAATGACTAAATTGAGATAGTTGCGAGATTGCTTTCACTTGACACACCTGGTATTATTTATGTAGGTAGAAAGGTGGTGAGACGTTATGCAGAATCCTGTTTTAAAAGAATACTATGTTAGATATCTGACTGATGTGCGTAACCTCTCCCAATCCTCGGTCAAGCATTATATTGATGCTCTGAATAATATCTCCCGTTATCTGGTTTCCAAAAATCTTGTCACAGAGAACATATACGAAATCATGGATTTTGAGCAGTTAGGCACTGTGCGTGACATTCTCTATGCAGATCCAGAGTTTATTGCTCAAGATAAGCGTGGGCATCAGATGTATAGCGCAGGATTAAACAACTACTGTAGATTCGCAAAGGGTGAGGATTTCGCTCTGGCAAAAGAAAAGGTAGTGCTTCTTGATGTGCCGATTGAGATCGCTCCTCAGGCGAAAAGAGAAACCACAGTTTGGCGGCGTTCCGGTATTATCCGAGAGCAGTCACTGGAAATCGCTCAGTTCCGCTGTGAAATCGATAACCGCCATGATAGCTTTATTGCTGCAAGAACGAATCATATGTATATGGAAGGACATCACGCAATTCCGATGCATATGCAGCCGCACTTCTCAAATAGCCTGGATGTCTATGCCAATATCATCTGTCTATGCCCTGTGTGCCATCGGAGGATTCATTATGGTTTGAAAGATGATAAAGTACAGATGATGCAGAAGATTTACACCACTCATGCAGATAGACTGGCACAGAGCGGTATTCAAATCAGCAAATCTGATTTTGTTTCAATAGCCATATAAAAACTGCCCCTGCTCGATTTTGAACTACGAGCAGGGGCTTGTTGCTTGATAAATTACAGTGAAGCACGAATTATTGCATCCACTTTTGGCATTGCATATTTTAGAAGCTGATCAGAAATGCAGATTGCTCTAGATGGCAGTAAACTAATGTGTTCGTTCCACATTGCAGGATAAGCAACAATTTCTTGCCTATTACCATTGTTCTCGATGAAATGTCTAGTACCATCTCCTGTGATTCGGAATTCAGCGCTTAATTCATTGAGGGGCATCAGCAATTCTTCCTGCTTTTCGTATGTAAGAGGAGATGCCAATATAGAATTTTCACACCAATTCAGCAAATCGAGAGCGGCATATCGGTCGAGCAACCCATGTACACGTTGATTCCAGTAATGCATCAAGCATTCGTGGCAGGCAGAATCACAGCCGGAAGGACAGGTGTTTAGTACTTCTCTAGTTTCCTTCATTAATTCAGAAGTGCGTTCAGCTAACGCTGAGCAATAGCCAGCACCGCTTGATAAACTATCAAATAAGAAAACATCTACATAAGCGATGTGTTTATCGGGCGAATAACGAAGACGATATCCGCTCTTTATTTCATTGAATTCGATGTCCAATAAACGCCCACCAGCTAATGTCATTGCTTCTGCTAAGGTTTGACCAGCTCTGCGAATCCAAAGGCCACCTGCCTCAACATTGATTTTCTCTGAATCAAGAGCAATCTCATATACAACCATATCAGTTCGGAACTGGTTGCCTAAATACGTGTTTACAATCTGAGACGGATTGTGAGAACATTCATAGTATTTATGAGGGTGGCGATATGGCTTTCTCAATTTTCCAAGAAGAGACGAGTCATCGCCAGGAACAGCTGCACCACAGTCCTTACATACCATAAAGCCAGTTGACTTAGGACCCTTGTTCAAAATAATCAGAGGGTCGTTTGAACGTTTTGAGTACCTAAGATTGTCAAATCCTTCTTCTTCATGCATTTCTTCTTCTCGTGGAGTTATGGAATAGCAAGGGTCTTCTGCGTATGTCATTTCCGAATCAGCCCCAGCTTCTTTTGTGCTTACTCCTGCGATAGGAGCAAAGCCCCAAGGTTTTAGCAAATGCTGTTGCTCAATGCTATTTTGACCGCAGAAAGGACATCTGCTTTGTGATTCAAGCCCCATCCAATTACAAGCAGGGTCATTGCAGTAATACAATGGCTTGAAATACTCTGCACTTTCGAAAAATGGTCTTGCAGGATGTTCTTGCATATCAGGTCTAAATTTGGAGTGAAAACTGTAAACACCGCCAGATTTATAGGTCGTCTTATTGATTACCACAATTCTGCCAGGAGCATATTCGCTAATTGCTGTTTCTAACGCACGCTCGGGTTTCTGGACAATTGCGGAACCTTTAGAGTTCTCTACATAAAAACCGACAACGTCTTTCGGGAAAGAATATGTAGGGAAAATGCCAGTTTCCAAAAAGGTATCAAGCACGCTTTTCTCATTATTGTCATCATCCCGGTATTCATCTGGGAATTCTTCAACCTGCTTTTTTAAGTCAACGATTTGAGATAGGAAATCAGCTTTGTATTTATCAAAATCAAAGGTGACTTCCGCCGGAATGAGTGCTGACATATCAAAATCCACAGCGGTTTTTTTGACTATAAAAGCAATAAATTTGTCAAAGTGTTTCTCGAAGAATTCACAGACACCCATTTTATCGGCACCTAAACCTAGTGTGTCGAAAAATTCAGTAACACAAATTACATTAAAATGACGATTCGTTAGTTTGTCATTTTTGACATCGATCCACGGTGTACGAGGTTCTCCAGAAATAATTTTTTCGGGATTATGGAAATAATAGCTATCATGCGGGCGGTTATCTGTGTATGTTACAATTGTTGAAATAGCAGCACTTCTTCGCCCAGCACGACCAGCACGCTGTTGATAGTTTTCGCGCATAGGTGGGATATTGCGTAGTCCGACAGCAGTCAGAGAACCAATATCAATACCGACTTCCATTGTCGTGGTACAACTGAGAACATCAACAGGTCTATCATTATCAACGTGAACATTCTGAAAACGCATCTCAAAATCTTCTGTTGTTGACCATGTTTTTTGGCGTTGGTCTTTATGAGAGAGC
Organism: Blautia sp. HCP3S3_H10_2; assembly: GCF_052122375.1. Classification (NCBI taxonomy): domain Bacteria; kingdom Bacillati; phylum Bacillota; class Clostridia; order Lachnospirales; family Lachnospiraceae; genus Blautia; species Blautia sp. HCP3S3_H10_2. Next base: position 266,288 of record NZ_JBQKCL010000006.1, on the reverse strand, counting down.
TGCGCTGTGTGCTCTTCGGTATTAATTCGTGTCATCAAAGCCTGTGGATCGCCATCAACAGCCCTAAGAACAGGTTCACGCCAGAAATTGATACCGCCAAAATCCGGTTCTGACATTTTAACAGGGGTGCCTTTTCCGCAATGGGCGCACTTTCCCCATAAAGAAAACGGGAAAACTCCACTACACCTAGGACACTTATACCATTCGTGGTCAGCACCGAATCGTAGCGTTACAAGATCGGTATTTAAGTACATGGAGGAGGAGTTAACTCCTTGTGCCAAAAACAGAGATAACTGCTTAGCGATGACGGAAATCTGTGGTTTTGATAATCCATGTTCTTCGAGCATTTTTCGGATACGAGGAGGTAGCTCTGTTTCGTTCTCCACACCCAGTCTCTGATGATACGCAGTTATATTCTTTCTTACTCCATCATCAATATCCGAGCCTACAGCATATTCCGAGGTCATAATTTCCATTGCCCAAGCAGCGAAAAGAACCTTGAATTCATCAATAGACATGGTGATATTAGCATTTTCAAAGGCTTCTATTATCTCATCAAATGTTTCCTCATCAATGTCACACGGTTCTATCCAACACAGTGCAACATCAGTCAAAGAGCGGAAATTACTGCACAGCTGCCGGAGAAGATGTTCGCTATACTGATCTGGTTTATGAATGAAGTATTTTTTTGCTACTATGTCGTATTTTAATTTACCCTTTTTCTTTTCATATTTTTCTCCCATAGTGGACAGTGCTTCGAGAAGCTCATGTTCATTGTTTCCATAGAAGAATCGGAGGTTGTTTTTGTATGCAACTTTCAAAAAGAATACGTAAAGAAGGCTGAGCGTAGGAACCTTGTCATTATCATCGGCCCATTGTTGTAATTCATATGCTGCAACAGTCAAAGCCTTTTTCATTGCATCTTCGTCTGCGGCACGGGTTAGATCTCTTGCCAGGACAGCTGCACGTTGACGGCTATCAGAAAACAGCAATACTTTTCTGCCTTCGTTAACTAAGGACTTATATTTTGGTACCGGGGGCTGTACATAGAACTGCTCTGATACCAAGTTGAAAAACGGTTCATTTCCCTTAGTCGAAAAGTCCGTTGCAGCAAAATGAAGCTTTTCACACTTTGGACAAGTCTTGAAGCTCCAGATATTAGGACGGCCTGGAATATCAACGGGGCAATATGCAACTTGAATATAATTTGCTTCCCCGGTATGGTCATTAAACTCATCTAAACGACCGGAGATACTGTTCATCCAAGCAACCTTCACATCTTTAGTGCGTTTGAAGCTACCATCAGAAGGAATAGGATAAAACAATACTTCTCTAAGATTTCCTGTAAACTGTACTCCAGACTCGTTCCATACAAAACGATTCGTGATTTCGGTCGAATCCACATAGCCTTTAAGGAACAATGCTCCGCAAGAACGTTCATTCAAGAGTTCGTAAATCATTCCCCCGCATTTACATCTCGTTCCAGGCTTATTTAAATAAATATGGCCAAGTGCCAGGCTTCCATCGTGATTGGAGCAGGTGCAATTGGGATTGGAACAAGCAAAGAGACCTTGGAGACCACGGAACATCATGTGTAAGCGTGCGGGATATAGAACATTCCCTGAAGAACTTTTAGCTAAAGGTGCAATTGCTAATAAAGCACTTGTTGCCTTCTCAGCGATTTCTTCCGTTGTATTTGGGAATGTGATTTTCGCTAGTTCCTTGAAACTTGTTGCATGACCGCGTGTTTGATCCATGATTCGTAACATAGGGTCACATTTCTGCAGATTATCATATAACCACATTTCGACTTGATGCTCGTTGGTGAAATCGCAGTCTAGTGGGAAACCTGCTAATCTTCCAAACTCCTGTATTGCTTGGCTTTTTTCTGGCCAGCCAACTTGGAGCGCATCTATGTCATAATCAATAAGTGCAGCAGGGTCAAGTTCATGCTGAGTATAGACGATTACCTCGTCCGTTCCCTTTATTAAGCGGAATGTATTTTTTTCGATATCCTGAGCGCTTAAGTCACAGGCAAATTTGTATACTTTATTATCTTCAGGCGGAACGCTGGCACTGGTTAAAATGAATTGAACACGGTCTCTATTAATACCAAGTTTATGTAAAACTCTTCGTACCAAAAGTGCAACTTCGCCGCCAGAAGAGCCACGGTACATGTGTGCCTCATCAATGATGAACAAAAGTTTATTGGAAGGGTTACTATCGAGCCAAAGTTTGGTGCTATCCCAGAATCCGCGCTCTATTGGTCTCATCAACATATATTCAAGCATAGAATAGTTTGTGATGAGAATATCCGGACAGTACTGATGCATTTCCTGACGCATAATCAGTTCTGCATCTTCCGCATCGGTAAGGAAGCTTTCGTTATTTCTGAGTTTCTCAACAAAAGAGGCCAAATCTTTCTTTGAAGGATATTTTCCTAATTCTCTTAGTTTTTCTTTAACTTCCTGTGGCTGGTTTAGGATATCCTTTGCCATTGTATCGGCGAGTCCAGCGTTTTGCTTCTCGTCTGGTAAGCCTGGATAAGGAGTACGGCCTGTGTACATGCCGAATTGAGGGACTCGGCAACCAGGCACTAATTCATGAATCAGATTATGAAAGCCATCCTTACGGTTTCCAACCATTTTACGAAGTCTACCGAGCTGATCTGAAACAAGAGCGTTCATCGGATAAAGCATGATAGCACGAACACCTCTGACGCTCCAAGTTTCGGGGGAGTTCATTTGTTCAAGAACAAGCTTGCTGACCATAGGCCACATAAAACACTCAGTTTTACCGGAACCAGTACCTGTGGATACAAACAAATCATTGCCTTGATAAAATGCCTCTAGAGATTCTAGCTGATGTTTGTACGGACTTGCAAATACACCGAGATCTCGCTCGGCCATTGCCATTAGTATTCTTTTCGCATCATCCGGAATGCTAGAAGTAGCTAAACCATTTGGAACGGCCAGGTAGGCATGATTAGCTTCAATATATGGTTCTTGATAAATCATACCGCGGGATTGCAATTCACTCTCGCAAGCGATGCGGAGTGCATCGTTTTTGCCGAGGTAGACAGTATTAATATAATCTAAAAGTTTTCCTTTGATGGCATCATGTGTACTTTTTACGCCATATTTATCCATAATTAGGCCTCCATTATTTTGAACCCAAGGGCTTCGAAGAATGGTCGTGTTATAGACCAGACACTGAGTTCCATATCCCATTCGAGCACATCAGAAATGCTATTATGCGGCCATGCATAGCTTTCCAACAGGGTTAATTCCTTTTGTGGCAGACGCACCCACATTTTAAGTGAAATGTGGTCAGAATGAACCGTAATTTGACAGGGTATTTTATTCTCTGACAGCGAACGTAATGCAAACATAAATCTGCGATGTTCTCCGATTTCCTGAAGAAAGGGATCAATTCTGTGAATATAATAATTGCCGTATTTTAATCTTATCAAGAAGTATTCATACCCTGCATTATTCACGGTTCTTCGAGCGAATACAATGTCTTTGGCAGAGGCTGGTATAATGGACTGCCAACACGAGTAATTGTTTCGTGACGTACATGAAGCATTATAGAATTGTGTGCTTTCGTCAAACCCATTAACTTTTTCCCACCAGGCACTATTTATGTATTCATTAAACCAAGACACAGCGTCAATAATTTGGGAGGAAGATGTGTATGCAGATACCAGATTTCCCAAAGTGGCTATTCCAGAATAGTATGTCTGTGGGTTTAGTAAAACACCCTTATATGCTGCAACAGACTCATTAAGCGGAACGATTGCCTGGTTTGCAAGAATAAGATTTGTATTAAAGCCTACGTTCAATAAATCTCCGTGCCTAATCAGCCGTGTTCTGATTAGTGAAACGGGATTCTCTGCATCAGCTTCGGGCATAAACCATTGTTTCGAAAGAGGGTGGCGAAGTAGCAGTTCATTAAGTATTGGTACGCAACGATCAATAATATGACGTCTGCTCACACCAGAATTCTCATCACTTCCCAATACTTTATCTGTTGCTGCCGTCTTTATCCAACACGCAACAGCAGAGTATAAGATTCTGGTGCAGTACTGAGATTCAGATTCAGTCTTGTATTTAGTTATGTTCATATCTGAAGCCATTGCTGCCAGAATCTTATCGTCCACTTTTGTTACCTCACAGATACTTAATAATTAGTTTTTGAATTTCTTCGGTTACCCCGGCAGAGGCAAACGAAGCCACTAATTCATCGAGTGAATTATTGTTTAGGCCAGCCATTATTAATTGCAATTGCAGAAGAAGACTGGACGCAATATGCTCATCATATGTTGCCATGAACATAGCGTAATTCAACTGAGCGGTATTGCAAACATAGTCCTTAAAAGGCTTTAATTCTTTTCGTTTTGCTTTGATTGTTGCACTATCATATGTTGGAACGAAAGCTACCTCAGAGGAAAAACTAGTTAATGGCTCAGTCATTACGGATGTCAGATGCAGATCACCGTCAATAAAGAATGCGTGGTTCCAAACAGCAGCAGGAATCATGCTCATAGAAAGGCCTCGCGTAGAAAGAATGAGCAAAGTTTTTTGATTCAACTCAGTATAGTTCTGAAGAAGTTCGTTATACGCATTCAGGCTGAGACCATCGAAAACACCGTTAATAATGAACACATTATACTTTGCCGTAGCATTTTCTTGGATAGTATGACACAGCGATGTACAACTTGATTCCGCAAGAGGAAGAGTCAGTTCCATGGCACCATCTGCTCCAAACATGGAAGCAATACAGTCCGCAATGATACCTGCGTTTTCGTTAATCACCAAAGGAATCTTATTGCATATGCAGAAACTGATAACTTGAGACATTTCATAAGCATAGCTTTCAGTGTAACCAGTTTTCTCTAAATTCTCAGCTAATTCCTCCTCAAACGTATCACAGTCCTCGATAGTATCACCTTGTGTAGTTGTACAGGTTCTATGTGTGACCTTCATTTCATTAGGAAAAGAGGCACCTCTAGAGGATACTTGCTTAGAACCATAACTTGTAGCAAAAGCCATTTCGCAGATAAAATCAGCAACATTACTCTTTGCAGCGGCAATACGTTCAGTAACCTTTTTCTCAACACTAGAGGCAAGCTGTTCCTTGGATTGAATCTCCGCAGTGATAGCATTCAATTGTTCCTGGAGAGTCTGTTGATCAGCTTTCAAACCTTTCACTTTTGATTCCCCAGAGGTGATGCGTGATTCTATATCTGCAAGTTTCTTCTCGGCTTCTGTCAGTAAAATTTCATTTTCTTGACGCCATTCATCAAAAAGCATGTTTTTACATATTGCAACGAGACCGGAATTTCTTTCAAGAGCAGCAGAAATTACAGAAACATCTAAGTCTTCGCTGCAGAGATATGAATCGGCATGTTCGATAAATGCATCAATATAAGACTGAGCATCTTCTTCAGAGCATGCATACAGTTCTGATAATTCCTGGGCCACCGTGCCTATAGGCAGTTCGGTTAAAAAAGAACGACAATGCTGGGCTTCTTTTTTGGACAAGCCGGATTCGCGGAGCACAGCGGAAGTTGCTCTAGATATAATAATGTCCTTAGCAACATACATAGGGTCTCGAACTTGTACAAGGGTTTGAGGAAGACCTAATCGTGTGAAACGATATAACTGCATTCCGGAGAAAGATATAACATCTGATTTCTTTATGGTGAACTGTGGCAATATGTAAACTGAACTATTCAGTTTGAATTTGTCACCGACTTTCACGAAATTTGTTTCGTCACACAGTATGCCTTTGATTTCGTTATTTTCTGCAGGTAAAGCAAATAGGATTTTTCTTCCGCTGAAAAGAGAAATCTGCGAAGACGAAATATACTGTGTTAACTCTGAAATAGTGTGGCATGTAGGTACTTCAACAATTTCAATGAAGCGTATACTTCCATTGAATGCTGTAGTTACATAGTCGGTAGAGGGGTCATTCTTGTTAGGCTGAGCATTCCACTTCCACACACCAATGTATCCATTTTCGTCTGGACCGTTCCGCCAGAAAAGGCGGTCTCGGTTTCCAAAATAGCGAGGAATATCTTCAGCTTGTTCAAAAACGGATATTGCTCCATTAGCTACATCCGCTAAACGTATGAGCCAAGCTTGATCAGAATAACTGTGGACAACTCGACAAATGGAGGTGTATTCGAATTCAGTTTCTACTATTTCAGTACCATCGGTATCTGCATACCGGGACAGCAGACGCAGTTCCTCAAGCTCAGCTTTTATATGTGTTGTTTCGGAAATATGTTCTCGAGCGATATTCAATGAAGCCTGCAACTCTGTTATCTCAGATGTTGCTCGGGCTAATTCCTCTTCACGTTGTTTGCGAAGTGACTGTTCGGTAGAAATCAGTTTTTCCAAATCTTCCACCTTGGCAAGCGTTTCAGCTAATTTTGCTTCAATGGTAGCGATGTTAGCAGTTTGTTCTGAATCCGCCGGATCCTCCTTTTTATCAGTGTCATCTGCGGGTATCTGGGGCGCCGGGATAAGATGGATAATATTTTTTACGAGGGAGATGTATTCTGTCGTATACGATTCGTCAGATAGCAAAAAATATAGATCAATATCATCACAGAAAACACTTCCAGGAAGTGCTCGAAGCAATGATTCGTCAGCGGTTGCACCTTCGTTTTCTAATGTTTGACGGAATTCCTTAATTTCGGAAAACCAAAGACCTACACATTTTTCAACGAAAGAGGTTATAAAAAGATTTTTTATATTGGTGACTAAGAGCCGGACAATCTGATCTCGCTTCAGACTTTGGGTGCGGCCTTTCCATATTTTATTGTATTCTTTTGAATGGCTATTAAAATAATCAACAACGATTTTGTGAGGAATGCGTTCACACAAATACTGGAGTTGTTCAGTTGTTAACTCTGTCAATGCAGTCATGGCTTCAACCTTGCTTTCTATATTCTGTGATGATATCGCTTACTATCGCGACAGAATATCTTTTTGATGTGTTTGTACATATTGGAGGGCACCAATTGCAATTTTACCATTAGTTATCAAGCGGAGAACTGCTGCGGCAACTGCAAAATAACCCATTTTTCGACAACGGTCGGAAAAATAAATAACCCATCGTGGGGCTTGTACCATTGTTCCTTTAGCATAAGCGTAAAGACCAGAAATAAAGCGGATTTCATCAAATTCGGAACGATTTTCTGTTCGCTCAATCTGGTATTGCTCATACACAGAATCTTCAATTACAAGAATTATACTACAAGAATCATTTCTTGATGGTATCAGAGTATTTGCTGAGCGCACGGATACATGTTGATAAGTATTATTTTCGCTTCCGATGTATAATTCCAGTTTTGCATTTGTAATAATCGAAAAATCAGATGCGAGGTCATCCTTGCCTAAATTTGAAACATCAATGGAAGATGTATCGTTTCTTCTAAAATCAAACTGATACTGGTAGTCCGGTAGCTTGAATGGACGTCTGGAAATAGTAATTTCTCTTCCGGCATATTTTCTGTCTACCGACAATGTTGTTAACGAACGGTACGATGGTATTTCTATGGTAGCTCGCTCGTTTTGCTGTGTGACTTGCACAGAGGACACAAAGGAGTCGGTATATGAGTATACATGCGGCATGGCATTACCGCTGTTTACAGAACAATGGATTTTACCTTCGGTTACCGGAACTAGAACATCCTGTAGTATGCAGGGCGGCCAAAGCGGGATTATTTCTGGCGCAGTATCGAGAAGCCATACGTTGAATACGCTCTTAAAGTAATTACTGATTAGCGTGAATCGAAACTCATCTTTTGATGACACTTCGATTGTCACACTGTAAATGCTGTAAACGGAATTGCTCAGTTGTATAGATCCAATTTTTCGGTGCTTTATCTCAGGATAACTTGGTGAGAAATTGTTTGAGACAATGTAGTACTGCTTACCTGGAGAAACGCTGTCACCGCGCCTTATTTTTTTACTGTTTACTTCATCATAAGAAAAAATAGCACCACCGTAATCGAAACCATCGGCATAATCAGACCACCGACGTATAATTTCGTATGCACTATATGGTGGACTAAGTGTAATAGAGTAATTTGAGGCATACGAAGGTATAAAATTTATCGGTACCAACGTTGTGGTGCTATCAAAAAACATATTGGAGTTTAATGGGGCTGAGCGCTCATATGAACCGCCTTTTATAATAACCTTTATGTTCTTTTGAGCGGCTTGCTGTAATAATCTGGCTCCGAGTGCCGGGAAGCCAATAGAAAGTTGAAATGAACCACCAACATTTGAAAGAAAGAGCGGTAAACCAACTCGTTCATAAAGGTTTAGACCAGCTCTGCCATCCACACGCTTATCGCACTCCGGCGATCGAGCTGTCTTCACCTTGTGATAAAAATGGCTGTAATGAGAACCACCGCCAGCACGCCAATAGACCTGTTCTCCGCATTCGGGGCAGAAGAAGCGACTTGTTCTACGAGGAATATATGAATTGTCGAAATCTCCGGCAGATACTTCTATCTCTGTACCAACCGAATACCGATCAATAGCATATTCCATATTCCCCACGCTCCTTTCTGATTTAGTTATTAGTCCCCAGAATTAAACTCGACTAATTTCTCCCAATCAATACTGCCGTCTTCAGAACAAAACTCGTTTGAGAATTCTCTAACCAGTCGATTTGCTGCTTTATTATAGCTTTCTTTATAGGAAGCAACATACTGCTCTGGAAGAGTACCCATGAAAGAAATAATTTTGATATAGAACTCTTCGTCTCCAGTCAGTTCTGCCCAGAATTGTTTTCCGGCTAATTCCTGGTAGAACTTTGGCATACCTTTGCCTGAGGTTTTCTTTTTTCCATAGCAGTATCCAATGTATGCTTCATAACGTGCCTTGGCTTGCTGAGCAAGCTTGGAGGCAGCCATAAAGTTTTGTTCCTGTCTTTTCTTGCTATCTGCATTAAATACTGATGGTCCGCTTTTTACGGCAACAGCATAGATAGTGTTGGTATCATTGTCCTGAATCATAATATCGATACCCTCAGCGAGAGCTTTGTTGCCTCCGCTTGCTGCGATAGCAATAGGCTCAAAGAAACAATTGCCGAAGATGGTCTCCTCGCTTGAAGTGACAAATGCGTTCAGAACAGATTCAACAATTTCTGATGCACTCTGCATTGCTTTTGCACGGTATAAATACGGATTTTTTCTTTTCATGACCTTTTTAATATCGAGGCCATCAATTTTATCAATAAGGGTGCTGTAGAAAATATCCAGAGCATTTGCGATAGCCTGGACAACAGCTTGTTCATCATAAGAATTACTGATTGCCATTTTCGGTTCCTCCAATCTCAAGGGCATCCTTAATACGGTTGTGAACACCTGTTCCACGGAATCGTTTTGTCTTGATTTCTGCAGAATTATCTGCTGTTGAAAGAATGGCTTGTCCGATTGCTTCAGCCAACCCAATAGGAACTGCGTTACCAATCTGTTTGTATTTTGCAGCTGTGGTTCCGGTAAAAATCCAATCTTCCGGGAACTGCTGAATTCTCGCATATTCCTTTACACTTAGCGGACGGTCTTTCTTCGGATGACACAGCATTGTTGCTTTCTGTGCCGGAGATGTAGTAATAGTAGGAGCAGGCTGAGAATAACTCAATCTACGATAAAAACCGACTTTACCACCGCCAGATTTATATGCACCACCCATTGCTGCTGGAATTAGTTCCGCAGGCAGATCTTTCCAGTTTCCACCTTCAGGGACGAGATGAAGGTATCCTTTGCGTTCATCTCCAAGCTTTGCGCATTCGGTATCGTTATCTTCTAAATCCCTGATAACCTGACCAACAGTGACCCAGCGATAATTCGGATTCTGGTGTTTCGGGAAGTGGGTAGGGATAGGAAGGAAAATTTCCTCGTTATCTCGGCTACCTATTAATACAAAACGCTCTCTGAACTGTGGAACACCATAGTTTACAGCATCAAGAACACCATAGACTGTTTTATAGCCTAATTTATTGAACTCAGACAGAATAACATCTAACACAGTGCCAAGTTTCTGATCTGGATCAGTATCGTCTCTTTCTGCAGTAGGAACATGTTTAAGCGGTGCGGACATTATACCCTTGACATTCTCCATGACAAAGAAGCGAGGTTTTATGTAGTCAATCATTCGAATAAAATCCATGAACAAACTGCCACGAGGGTCATTGATTCCAAGTCGTTTTCCGGCTGTTGAGAACGGCTGACAAGGAGGACCACCACAAATCAAAAATGGTTCACCGACCTTTAACCCAGTCATATCAAGAAGTACTTGAGGATCAATTTCTCGAATGTCTCCTCCAAGGACATTATGTCCGTTGGCTTTCATGGTTTCCACACATGCTGGCTCGAAGTCCTGACCGATTACAACATTGAGGCCAGCTTTTCCTAAACCAATATCGAGCCCCATGGCACCAGAAAAAAGAGAAATAACATCACGATTATCATTGTAGTTCGTATAAGCATTAATAGTATTCTGTGTCATTTATATAGATTCTCCATTCGAAAGAACAAATTTCCGCTCAAAAGAGCATCCGGTTACAGATGCAATTTGCTCCAAGTCGGATATGGTAAATGTTTCGCGTTTAAGCTTGGCATTAAAATTTTGTGGAGAAGTTCCAATTCTGCGTGCCAGTTCAGAAACGCTTATATTGTTTCGAACACAAAGCACTTTAATTTGCTCTGATATAGTCATCATGGTACCTCTTTCAAGTCTAAATAATATCAATTCAATTATAAAACGGAAAGTTTAAAATGTCAATTCAGTAAGTGTGGCATTTGAACTGAGGGTATACTATCTATTCCGTTTTAGAGAGTAGACACATGGAAGATATTATTTCTGTCCTTTTTGAAATGATTTCTGAATTTGGGATTATGCCTCTTTCAAATACATAGCTTCCAAAAGGAAAAGGGATACCGACCGAAAGCAATTTTCCTCAAATATCTTATAATATGTCATTGCACAGGGGTATATTGTGGCATAAAAGTACCAGTTTCTTGCGCTCTCTTTCAGTACATCTGATGAATTGCTATTTCCCTCAAAAGTGATATAGTTCTATAACTAACAAAGGCTATCAGGCAGAAAAGGGGATTAGTATTATGGTAAATAAACAGGGTTCATATTGGATGGAATTCACACTGGACGAAAAGGTAGACCAGAAGGTATGTGAATATTTAAGGGGACATAACGTAGAATACCGGAACACGAAACAGAAAATGAAAGAACTGATGGAGCAGAATCCGAATGTGCTGGCTCTGTTTGAGACAGAAGATGCGGTTACGCTGACAGCGGAAGAACATAAGATATTACACACATATTTCCAACTGGAAAGCAGCGCAGAATTGATTGAAAGAGAGTACCATTTTTACATGGGACAGTCCATGATTTTTTCTTACGGAAGTATGCTTGCAAAATTGAAGAAAGAAATCATGAATCCAGAAGAGGGAGAAACAGGCCGTCTTCTGGATTTTTTCATGGAAACAAGAACGGATGAGTTGGAAAAGGAATTGAGGACACAGAATCAGCAGTACCGGGAAGCGCTGGAAGAAATCAAGAAATATGAAGAAGAAATACAGAAGTTGAATCTGTCCAAAGCGGTGAGGGTTCAAATAGACCGCTATGTGAGTGCGGTAAACTGGCGGTGGGTACTATGCTGGGATTTTCTGTACAGATCGGGCATGAAGGATATACTGCTTCTCTTCGAGAACCGGTAAAATTATGCACAGTCTGTGATACACATTTTTGTGGCAATTATGTGTTGAAATCAATTTGCTATTCTGTGTAATCAGAGCGAATATACACCTACCAAAACGAAATGGAGGATTTGCAGATGAGCAGAGATTAGACGAAAGAAGAACTGAACACAGCAAGCGAGATGATGAAACAGAATGGTCACATGGGATTCGAGGAATTCTGCCAAGCCATAGAGCAGAAACAGCCGATTAGCTTCGACCTTCGGGGGAGAGACCGGAAAGAACTGGTGAAAGACATTAGTGAAATTCTGGGCGAAAAAGCAAAATACATGAGGATGCCGACCTGTACCTACCGGGTTGGTGGTTACATCATCGCCAAGGACGGCACACTCACTTGGGGAGCGGATGTAACGGATGCAGAGAGTTTTTTACAGACACTGACTGCCAGAGGATGGAATTATGCCATTGTGATTGATACCTCTGCGGCCGAAGAGCCACAGCTGGGATGCTGCTCAACGGATGCGGAGATGCCGGAGCCGGAAACAAAGGTCGAACCGGACACCAACACCTACAATTTTTGCATTGAGCTACCGGAGGAAACACTTCCAGATGCTGCCCGTGTGAACCTCGACCGAATCATCGAGAGTAAAGGAAATCTGCTGCGAAAGGCACTGGGTACGGATACGCTTTCCTACGAAGTAACCGATGGCAAGGTTCGATTCCCTTGGTTCCACATTTCCGGTAGCCCAGAGGAGGTCACCGCCTACACACAACTGATTACCGCCCTTGCGGAGATGGCGAAGAACAGCAAGCGAATCACCGCAAAGGAGCGGCCAGTAGACAACGAGAAGTATGCTTTTCGGTGTTTCCTGCTCCGGCTGGGATTCATCGGGGATGCGTACAAGGCATCCAGAAAAATCCTTTTGAAGAACCTGGATGGCAACAGTGCTTTCCGTGACAAAAAGTAAATAGCGAACACAGCACACCCCTTCACCTGGGATTTCCGGGTTGAGGGGATTTTTTTGCTCTTTTTACAAAAACTTGTGCGAAATTCGGAAGATCAGCGTTTTTGACTACATAGCTGACAGAAGAGAGACAAACCTACGAATTCTCCCGTGATTCTGGGCTGCAGTTGTCCAAAGAGATATGAGGGGAGCAGGATTTTGGCTTCTCCTGTGGCTATCAAGCGGAGAAAAATTATCTCTGGAAGTACCGAAAAAATGTCCGTTTTTCCCATTTCCAATACATAGCTACCAGAAGGGAATGGACTCCGACCGAAAGCAATTGTCCTAGAAAAAATATTTTCACCTTTTTTCTCCGAAATTCGGAATTTGGAGATTTAGGGCTGCATAGCAGGTGGAAGGACAAGACAATCGGAATCTCTTCATCTCTCGGTTACATAGCTGCTGGAAAAAACGGAAAAACACGATTCCGGCTGTCCGTAAAGAGATGAAGGGAAGATAACAAGGTCCTTCAGAAAGGAGTGATGAAAAATGAATACCACAGGAGGTGCGCCACCATGAAAACCCTGGAAAACGAAAAAATCTGGGTATGTTGGTACTACAGTACCCGTAAAGGCAAACGCACCAAGATTCCAATCGCTGCAAGCGGATGCACTACAGGCACGGACGAATCTTATAGGTGTACATGGGTGACAAAAGCGGAGGCTGAGAAAGCCGCCAAAGAAAAACACTATGACGGCATCGGTTTTGTTTTGCCCCCTGGATACTTCTTCTTGGATATCGATAACCGGGCGAGGGATGACCCGTTTGTGCAGATGATGCTTGAGCGGTTCTCGTCCTATGCGGAATACTCCGTGAGTGGAAATGGTATCCATATCTACGGCAAATGCGACACATCCAGGATACCGACCTATATCGATAGCAAGGGAAAGACACGGCTCAGTCGGGAGTTCTATATGAAGGCCCCCAACGATGTGGAACTCTACTACGGCGGCATTACAAACCGCTTTGCGGTATTCACAGGCAATGCCATCCGGGAAGTACCTCTCTGTGATTGCACGGAGGCTCTCCTCACCACCCTGGATAAGGATATGCGGAGGAAGAAGCCAACCCAGAAATCAAAGAAAAGAACATCTGCCCCGGTCACACACGAGGCGGATGCGGATTTCGATATCATCGCAGATCTCCGCAAAGCCAAGAACGGTGAAAAGTTCATTGCCCTATATGACAAGGGTGACATGAGCGAATATCTCCATACAGACGGCACAGTAGACCAATCTCGTGCGGACTGTGCCCTGTGTGCTTTGATTGCCTTTCGTGTCGGATCCGACCCGGTTACCATCGACAGGCTGTTCCGTGGTTCTGCTCTCTACCGTGACAAGTGGGAGCGGGAGGATTATCGGACAAGCACGATCGAGAAGGGTATCGAAGCCTGTAACGGTGTGTTCCACCGCAGCGTGATGCCAGCCCCGGAGTTTATCGTCTTTGACGGAAAAGGCGTACCGCATATCAGCATTCCGCTTCTTGCCAAGTACACCAAAGAGCATTTGCACTACATCCTCGTCCGTAATGACGGCAAAGAATCGGTTCGGCTCTATGTCTATGAGAACGGAGTCTACCGCCTTTATGCATCGGATATGCTTCATGCCGTTATCAAGGGGTACATCGAGGAATATGACTTCTCTCTGCTTCAGATGAGTGCTGTGTATGGTGCGGCGGGCATTATTACCACCGACCTCAACTACGTCAAGCAGGATGAACTAAATGCTGATGAGGGAATCATCAACTTCCAGAACGGATTACTCCGGCTGAAAGACATGGCGCTTCTGCCACATAGCCCGGAGGTGTATTCCACTACTCAGCTGCCATGTGAATGGCACGGAGAACCGATGCCGACACCCGTTTTTGACCGGTACCTCGCAAGGCTCATGGATAATGACCCGGAGATGATAAACCTTTGCATCGAGATCGTCGGAGCAGTCATTTCCAATGTCAAGTGTTTCCGCATGAAGAAATCCGCATTCTTTGTGGGTGACGGCAACACAGGCAAATCCCAGCTAAAGAGCCTGGTAGAGTACATACTTGGTGCCAAAAACTATATCGGTATCGACCTTCGGGAAATTGAAGCCCGGTTCGGAACAGGTGCAGTCTACGGAACAAGGCTTGCCGGAAGTGCGGACATGAGTTTCATGTCTGTGGGCGAACTGAAAACATTCAAGAGCCTGACAGGCGGTGATCATGTTATGGCTGAGTTCAAAGGGATGCCGCTCTTCACCTACCGTTATGACGGATTTCTGTGGTTCTGCATGAATCGCTTACCGAAATTCGGTGGGGATGACGGCAGATGGGTGTTCGACCGCATCATGGTTCTGAACTGCCCCAACGTAATACCGCTTGAGGAGCAGGATTCACAGCTTCTCGAAAAGATGATTGCCGAGCGGGACGGCATCGTATTTAAGGCTGTTATGGCTTTGAAAAATGTCATCGCAAACGGATACCGCTTTACCGAGCCGGAGAAGGTCATCGCAGCAAGAAAGGCATACCTGGAAGAAACGAATACCGCCCTGGCATTCTGGAACGAGTGCGTGGTGGAGCGTGAGAATCGGAAGATTACCGATAATTGCACGACCGGGAAAATCTACGATGTCTATAAGGCTTGGTGCCAGGATAACAACAACGGCTATGCCAAAACAGCCAGGGAGTTCCGAAACGCTATAGCCGACCACCTTGGTAAGGAGCATACCGATCTGGTTACTCATACGAGAAACGGAAGCTTCTATCAGGATTACACCCTGTCCCACGATGCTCGTGAGCATTACAGCAAGGCATACGGCTATGATTCTTCGGATTTTCTTGCCTGATGTGACAGCTGTGATAGTCACGGTGACGATGCTCATCAAGTACTGTCACACGAAAAACCTCGATATTTCAAGGCTTTTCGAGATTTTGTGACAGTGTGACAGTACTTTTCACTTTTGGAACAGGAAAACAAAAAAGTATGTATGCGATGCACGGCGGTGTGATGAGCATCCCTCTGTGGGGATGGATTTCAGAGTACTATCACATCACGCAATCACAGAGAGGAGATGGTGCCGTTGATTGTATGAACTCTTTTGGCATCAAACATTCGGGAAACAAATCATATTGCAGTGAAGAAGCAATATCAATTCTCCACTTACAACAATGTGAGCGACCGTAGAGGCGGTCTAAATCTCTACGGATGCCTTCCTGCATAACGGTGCCGCAATCGCACAGGAATTCAAAGCGTATTCAAAGGTAAAAAACCAAGAAATCAAACAGAAATGGAGGACAACAGGATGTCTAAAGACGGAACAAACCGTGGCGGTTCTCGCCCCGGTGCAGGCAGAAAGCCGAAAGCATTAACTGAAAAACTGGCCAACGGGAATCCCGGCGGCAGAAAGCTGACCACGGTGGACTTTGGAAATGATGCCGCAGACTTGCAGGGTGCCGAAATGCCCCCTGTCAAGGATTATCTGAAAGCAAAGCAGAAGGACGGAAGTGTCACCTGTGCCGAGGATATTTTCAAGGAGACCTGGGAGTGGCTTCATGAGCGTAAATGCGACCAGCTGATTCCTACCCAGCAGATTGAGCAGTATGCCATGTCTGTGGCTCGTTGGATTCAGTGTGAGGAGGCTGTGTCCGAGTATGGCTTCCTTGCCAAGAAACCTACGGGAACCGTGATCTCCTCACCCTATGTGACGATGGGGCGGGAGTATATGAAACAGGCCAACACTGCCTGGTATCAGATCTACCAGGTGGTGAAAGAGAACTGCACTGTGGAGTTCAATGGCCCGACTCCGCAGGATGATGTGATGGAGCGTCTGCTCCGTGTTCGAATGGGCAACAGAATTTAAGGATTATGGAGGAAAAATACAATGAAAGAAATCAAGACGGTGAATGAGCTGATGGCGCATCTGGAAGAACTGAAACACAACCTCACCGGGGTGAAGCCCGCTGTGGATGCCACTGAGGAGCAGAAGAAGGTAAAAGCTGCCTATAACCGTGCCTTTTGGGAACATATGTATTCCGGCATCCCTGAGAATACACTCCGTGATGGCGGTGACACAGCAAAGGGCTTCCTCGTGCCGGATACTTATGAAGATAAGCTGGTGGAAACCCTGAGAGATGCGAATTTTCTGCGCAGCATCGGTACGGTGCTGAATACTACACAGGACTTGCATATTCCGGTTGTGATGAAAAACGGAGATGCCCAGTGGATTGGTGAAACAGAACGCTATTGCAATGCAGATATTGAATTTGGAGAGATCGTTCTCGGAGCGCACAAATTGGGAACAATGACGCTTTTGTCCGAAGAACTGCTGGCAGATTCCGGCATTGATTTGGAGGCATATATTGCCCAGGAATACAAAGAACGTATTGCCGTCTCGGAGGAAGAAGCCTTCCTTGTAGGTGATGGTATCGGCAAGCCTCTTGGCCTGGTACATCAGGCCGAAGTCGGTGCTACCACAGAACAGAGCGGAAAAATCAGCATGGACGATATAATCGACCTGGTGTATTCCGTAAAGCAGGCATACCGCTGCCCGAATTCGGCTGTCTTTGTAATGTCGGAGGATGCCTATCATGAACTTCGTAAAACCAGATACTTTGATGGCAGATATATCTGGAATCGTAAGTTCAAGGACGATGGATACGATACGCTGTTCGGACATCGTGTATATTTGTCCAACTATATGCCTGAAATCGTTCCTGGAAGGAAACCTGTTCTGTTTGGCGATTTCAGCTACTTCTGGATCGGTGATCGTGGCAAGCGCAACATCAAACGTCTGAACGAAGCCTATGCCAAGTTCGGACAGGTAGGATTCCTGCTCTCGGAGCGTGTGGATTCCAAACTGGTACTGAAGGATGCGGTTAAGGCTCTGAAGGTCGCAGAGTAATTTGAAGATGGGGGTGGGCGTTTTTGCCCACCCTCTGTAGAAAACAATTACATGGAGGGACAACCGATTCCCTCAGACAGGAGGCATTATGAATAATATTGAAACCGAAGCGGAAGTCAGATTGCCTGTCAGCGAGAAATATCTGCTGTCCATCCGTGAATCCGCAGCATATTTCAACATCGGCATCAAGAAGATGCGTAGACTGGCAGAGGATAACCTGGGCGGATTTGCTGTGTTCAGCGGAAACCGCTATCTCATAAATCGCACAAAATTCGAGCGTTTTATCGAGCAATCTTCTGAGATATAATTCTGTTTTATCTGCCAATAGTAGTTGACTTCTTGGGAATAGTACGGGAATATACGATGACCCAAGAAGTCACGCTACGAAAGGAGGATTGGCAGATGGAAGAAAAGAAAAATGCATGGGGCAGAACCAGCAACATCCCCATCAATGAGAAGTATATGCTTTCTATCAGGGAGGCATCCGATTACTTCGGTATCGGCATCAAAAACATGAGAAGGCTGGCAGAAAACAATACCAACAAGTTCGCACTCTACTTCGGCAACCGATACCTTATCGTTCGGCATTTGTTTGAGGCATACATCATGGAGTGCCTGAACAACGGAGGCATGGAGGAGGTGTGTGAATGCGAAGACCGAGAATAGAAGAAAAGGAAACATTGACGGTCGAGGAGGCTATCAGCCTCTTCGGACTCAGCCGGAGAAAGTTCTGGAAACTGATGAATGGAATGGACACGATTCCGTTCCTTGCGATGTATGGGAGCAGACGGCTCATCATCCGGTCGGAACTGGAACTGTGGCTTAAAAATCATCCACATGAAAAGGAGGCGTTGAAGAATGGCACGTACAGGAAGACCGCCCAGGAGGCGTGATACAAAGAACCGTGTCCTCCGCAGGGGAGAATCCCTCCGGGCAGACGGCAAATACCAGTTCAAATATTATGTAAATGGAAAACCAAAGTTTGTATACAGTTGGAGGCTTGAACCGACCGACAAGCTGCCCCGGGGCAAAAAGCCCTGCCTTTCCCTCCGGGAACTGGAGAAGCAGATTGGATACGACCTCGACAACCAGCTTGACCCCACAGGCAAGAATTTGACGGTCATTGAATTGGTAGACCGATACCTTGCCACCAAGACTGGCGTGAAGCCGAGTACGAAGATGAACTACAATTTCGTTCGGAACATTCTGCTGAACGAGCCTTTCGGAGAGAAAAAGATCGGTATGGTCAAGACCTCCGATGCAAAGCTATTTCTCATCAAACTGCAGGAGGATGGCAGAAGGTACAGTACCGTCAAAACCGTGCGAGGTGTCCTCCGTCCGGCATTCCAGATGGCGGTGGACGATGATGTCCTCATCAAGAACCCTTTCGGCTTTGAACTTGCCGGGGTGGTGGTGAATGACACCGTTACGAGGGAAGCCATCACGAAAGACCAGATGCGGAAGTTCCTCAAGTTCGTCCGGGACGATAATGTGTACTGCAAGTATTACGAGGCATTTTATATCCTTTTCCACACGGGAATGAGAATCTCCGAATTCTGTGGACTTACCATCAAGGACATTGACCTGGAGAACAACATCGTTACCATCGACCATCAGCTTTTGCGGACATCGAAGATGGAATACATCATTCAGTCCACAAAGACCAATGCCGGAACACGGAAACTTCCGATTACAGAGGATGTGGCATACTGCTTCCGGGCAATCATTGAGGACAGACCTATACCGAAGGTGGAGAAGTTCGTGGACGGTTACAGTGGCTTTCTGTACTTGGACAAGGACGGGATGCCGGAGGTGGCCATGCACTGGCAGCACCGTTTCAACCACGCTGTGCAGAGGTACAACGATATCTACCGGGTGCAGATGCCAAACATCACGCCCCATGTGTGCCGCCACACCTATTGCTCCAATATGGCGAAAGCCGGGATGAATCCGAAAACGCTCCAGTACCTCATGGGACATTCGGATATCGGTGTGACTATGAACACCTACACCCACCTTGGCTTGGAGGATGCCAAAGACGAGATGATTCGCATGGAAGAACTGAATGCTGCCAAGAAAGAACTGGAAAAGACTACAGGCGAAAAGCCTGTGACCCAAAAGATGTTCCGAGTGGTGTGACAATAAAGAATGGGAAAGGCGCTCTGCGGAAGCAGGGCGTTTTTCAGTGGAGAATTGTTGGCACGTATGCTATAATGATATTTGGATAATTGTACTTTAGAGGAGGCAGTACAGTGATTGTAGATGATATCAAACACCAAATGAAATACATTGAGGAAATTACAATGACGCTTGGAGATAAGCTGGAGCCGGAGGATTATTATATAGAAAATCTTGGATGTCCACATACGCAGCCAAAGAGATTGCCAAAAGGCTATGCGGCTATCTATATTTTTGCTTACGGAACAGAAACCGAGTACGAATATTTGAAGATTGGAAAAGCGAACGAGAAGAGCAATGCCAGATTTACCAGCCAACATTATGGATTTCATGCTCCAAGTACGCTTGCCAAATCCATCTGTTCCGATGAGGAATTTCAGAAAATAGGTGTGACCCCAGAGAATGTAAAGCCTTGGATGCTTCAGAATCTGCACCGTATCAACGTACTTATCAAAGCGGACTGTGGCAAAGCAATGACAGAACTTGTGGAGGCTATCTTTCATTACGGTTTTAGACCCCGATATGAGGGGAATATTTAGGGGAATATCATGATTTGGTGGTAGTAACACAGCCTTGGTTTTACTACCATTTTACTACTACAGCCTGCCGTAACTTGCTCCATTTTGCCCTGTTTCGGGAAATCTGTGACAGAGTAAACGCTGCTACACCCCGAAAACAGGCGGGATAAATCGGAGCAAATCGGGGCAGGACAGTGCATTTTAGGAGGATTAACATTTTGATAAAAGTATTATTTGTTTGCCACGGCACTCTTTGAACTATTGTAAACAAATAACAGAGAGAAAGGTATATTTAAAAATTGCTTGATGATAGGAGAAAACCAATGATAAGAGTAGCTTTTTGTTGTCATGGAAATATTTGTCGGTCCACTTTAGCTGAGAGCGTATTTACCTACAAGGTAAACGCCCTAGGCATATCGGATCAGTTTATTATAGATAGTTTTGCAACCAGTAGAGAAGAAATCGGAAACCCACCACACTGGGGAACGGTGAACAAATTGAGGGAGGAAGGAATCCCTTTGGTACCTCATAGAGCAAAGCAGATCACATTATCCGATTATGATAAGTTTGATTATATTATAGGCATGGATGCTGCAAATATACGGAATTTAAACCGGATGTTAAAGGGAGATCCTGAAGGGAAAGTGTACAAGTTTCTTTCGTTTGCAGGTTCAGACAGGGATATTGCCGATCCCTGGTATACTGGGAATTTTGATGCCACTTATGAAGATGTATTGGAAGGATGCGATGGATTTTTGAAATTTTTACAAAGCGTGTTCCCTATATGATAAAACTTTAACAAAAATGCAGAAAATCGGAAAAATTGTGTTGATTTTATTCCCCAGTTATGTATAATATAGGATAAGGAAAAAAGGAATTAAACCAGTTCCATTCCTTAGGTTTTGTACCATAGAGGTTACTGCCGCAGGTAATATTCTTCGATACGTATTACGGTGAACTGATGGGCAGTAGCTATAGAATCTGCATTCGCAGATGAATTCCATTTTAGAGAAAAGAGGTTAAGTGTAAGATGGCAAAAATCGATTTAAGCAAGTATGGTATTACCGGAACTACAGAAATTGTTTACAACCCCTCTTATGAAATGTTATTTGAAGAGGAGACCAAACCGGGTCTTGAGGGCTTTGAAAAAGGACAGGTCAGCGAGCTTGGCGCTGTTAACGTTATGACAGGTATTTATACCGGACGTTCTCCTAAAGACAAATATATCGTAATGGATGAGAATTCCAAGGACACCGTATGGTGGACATCTGACGAATATAAAAATGATAACCATCCTGCAACACAGGAAGCATGGGCAGCAGTTAAAGAGATCGCTAAGAAAGAGCTTTCTAATAAGAGACTTTTCGTAGTTGATGCATTCTGCGGTGCTAACAAAGATACCCGTATGGCAATCCGTTTCATCGTTGAGGTTGCTTGGCAGGCACACTTTGTAACAAACATGTTCATCCAGCCTACAGAGGAAGAGCTGAAAGACTTCGAGCCAGATTTCGTTGTTTACAATGCTTCCAAGGCTAAAGTTGAGAACTACAAAGAATTAGGTCTTAACTCTGAGACAGCTGTAATGTTCAATATTACAAGCCGTGAGCAGGTTATCGTTAATACATGGTATGGCGGAGAGATGAAGAAAGGTATGTTCTCCATGATGAACTACTATCTGCCGCTTAAGGGCATCGCTTCCATGCACTGCTCTGCAAACACAGATATGAACGGTGAGAACACCGCTATCTTCTTCGGTCTTTCCGGAACAGGTAAGACTACACTTTCCACAGATCCTAAGAGACTTCTCATCGGTGATGACGAGCACGGCTGGGACGACAACGGAGTATTTAACTTCGAGGGTGGCTGCTATGCTAAGGTTATCAACCTTGATAAAGATTCTGAGCCAGACATCTACAATGCAATCAAGAGAAACGCTCTTCTTGAGAACGTTACACTTGATGCTGAAGGCAAGATTGATTTCGCTGATAAGAGCGTTACAGAGAATACCCGTGTATCTTATCCGATCAATCACATTGAGAAGATCGTTCGCCCGATCTCTTCTGCACCTGCTGCTAAGAATGTTATCTTCCTTTCCGCAGATGCATTCGGAGTACTTCCTCCAGTATCTATCCTGACACCAGAGCAGACTCAGTACTACTTCCTGTCTGGATTCACAGCTAAGCTTGCTGGTACAGAGCGTGGAATCACAGAGCCTACACCTACATTCTCAGCTTGCTTCGGACAGGCATTCCTTGAACTGCATCCGACAAAATATGCTGAAGAACTTGTTAAGAAAATGGAGAAGAGCGGAGCAAAAGCATACCTGGTTAACACAGGATGGAACGGAACTGGAAAACGTATCTCCATCAAAGATACCCGTGGTATCATCGATGCAATCCTCAGCGGTGCTATCTTAACAGCTCCGACTAAGAAGATTCCATTCTTCAACTTCGAGGTTCCTACAGAGCTTACAGGCGTTGATACAGGTATCCTTGATCCTCGTGATACTTATGCAGACGCTTCTGAGTGGGAAGTAAAAGCAAAAGATCTTGCAGATCGTTTTGTTAAGAACTTCAAGAAATATGAGGGAAATGCAGCTGGTAAAGCACTTGTTGCAGCTGGTCCTCAGGCATAATCATTTAAGAGTATTCAGGCCTGCCGTATTTATTTGCGGCAGGCCCTTTTTGCGTCTCTATTCACAGGTAGCATTCCGCATAGGATTTTGTGACCAAAGGTCACAGAAAAAAACGAGAACTGTAACTTCCGGTAACAAATTGTCTTTAAAAAGTCCTTTACAAACCTGGTTTTATTTTATATACTAGTCATACAGCAACTCAAAGGAAGCACGATCAATTCTAAATATCTGCTTCCATCTTTTATTTCAGACACAGATCACTGCAGTGCACAGCAGAGACGGTGTTCATTTGGCATTTCGCCTATTTTATTTCAGCAGTTTTCTATTTTGGAAAGTCATTTGAAGAAAGGAAATTCATATGAACAGAGACTATGACGAATTTGTGGAAGAGTTACGTCAGACATTATTGGAACGACTTGGGCTTACAGAGAAACAGATTTACTTTGAAGAGCAGGATGAAGAGGGCATGACACCAAATGGCGACCGGCTTTTTGTGGAATGTAATGCTTCAGTCACAGGAAAAGAGGTTTGCGGAATTCATACAGAAGAATTGTTCGAGGACTATGAGGATGGCGTATCTCTGGAACAGATTGCAAATACAGTGGAAAGTGAGATACGTAAGCTGAAAGATGCTGGCTTTTTTGAGAAAACTAAAAATCTGAATAACTATGAGAAAATAAAAAAAGATCTGTTTATCCGGCTTCTCAATGTGAAGCGTCATAAAAGAGAGCTTTCAAGAGCTGTATACCGTAGAATCGGGGATATAGCCCTTGTATTGTACATGCAGGTGGGGAGTATGAACGGCTGTATCAGTAGTATGAAGATACGCAGGGAAAATCTGAACGAGTGGGAAGTTGATGAAAATGCAGTTTTTGAAGCAGCACTTGTGAATACTTATTTTATTTCACCTCCCCGTATTTTTTTCTGGGAAAAAATGATCTACAATCCGGAATATGACGGTGAGTGTTTTATGGATCTGAACCATGAATTCTATTTGAAAAGAGATAGCATCGGAAACTGTCTGAGTACGGCCAGAAGGACAAATGGGGCGGTTGCAGTATTTCTGCCAGGAGTGGCCCAGAGACTGGCAAATTTGATGAATGCGGACTTTTATATGGTATTTACCAGTATTCACGAGGTGATGATCCATAATGCGGACCGCTCCTATCCTGAGGATCTGGAAGTGGTTTTAAGAGATACGATAAGAGAGGCTACTCCGGACGAGGATTTCCTCACAGACAGGGTATACAGATATTGCAGGGATACCGGGACGTTTTTGATGTATAAAGGAACTGTATTTATAGATCTGGGAACTCCTAAGCCATGCAAGGAGGAAGATTAGGAAATATTGCACAAAATCTGATTGCATTTATAAAAATAGCATACAGAGAAAGATGCCGGAAGAGAATAAAGAAGCAAAAAAACTGCAGCAGATTACTTTGTAATCTGACTGCAGCTAAAGTAGGCAATGTATTTTGATGATGTAAGATTATCATTACCCCAGGATAGCGGAATCGTTAGAAAATTCCTCGCCGCTGGCTTCTTCGAATTTATCCAGAAGCTGTTTTACTGTGAGCTTCTTCTTTTCTTCGCCCTGAATATCCAGAACGATTTTTCCATTCATCATCATGATCAAGCGATTGCCATGGGCAATGGCATCTCTCATATTGTGAGTGATCATCAGAGTTGTAAGATGATCCCGGTTGACGATACGGTCAGTAATATCAAGAACCTTGGCTGCCGTTTTTGGATCAAGGGCAGCGGTGTGCTCATCCAGGAGAAGGAGCTTTGGCTTCTGCAGGGTGGCCATCAGAAGGGTAAGAGCCTGTCTTTGACCTCCGGAGAGAAGTCCCACTTTGGAAGTAAGACGATCCTCAAGTCCCAGATCCAGGATTTTCAGAAGTTCTTTATATTCTGCGCGCTCAGCTTTTGTGATCCCAGAACGTAAAAGTCTTGATTTCCCGCGGCGTTTGGCGAGGGCCAGATTCTCTTCAATTCCCATAGTAGCAGCAGTTCCGGTCATAGGATCCTGGAATACACGGCCAAGGTAAGCAGCTCTTTTGTACTCAGAGAGCTTGGTGACATCGGTTCCATCAATGATGATCTGGCCTTCGTCTACTGGCCATACACCTGCAACTGCGTTCAGCATTGTAGATTTTCCGGCTCCGTTTCCACCGATGACAGTAACAAAATCGCCCTCATTTAATTTCAGAGAAAGTCCGTTCAAAGCAACCTTTTCGTTGATAGTTCCCGGATTAAAGGTTTTATATATGTTTTTAATCTCAAGCATTGTTCTTACCTCCACGTTTGGCTGGTTTTGCAAAATATTTTCCCTTCCAGTAAGGTACTGCCAGGAATACAGCAACTACAAGTGCAGACAGCATCTTCAGAAGGTCTGTGTCAATACCCATCCAGATAACGGTCTGAAGAACCAGGTAATAGAGGATGGAGCCGAATGCTACAGCCAGAAGGCGAAGTGCGAAATTGCGGAAAATACGACCGAAAATCGCTTCACCGATAATAACAGCAGCAAGTCCGATTACGATAGCACCACGTCCCATGTTAACATCTGCAAAGCCCTGATACTGTGCAAGAAGTGCACTGGACAGAGCAACCAGTCCGTTGGAAATCATAAGTCCGAGTACTTTGCAAAAATCAGTGTTGATACCCTGTGCGCGGGACATATTTGGGTTACATCCTGTGGCACGCAGAGAACATCCAAGTTCTGTTCCGAAGAACCAGTACAAAATAGCAATGATTACTACGATAAATAAAGCTACGATAAGGATTGTATTCTGTGTAATAGGCACGTTTTTGATACGGCGCAGGGAAATCAGAATCGGGTATTTGTCAACGTTGATGGCCTGGTTGGCTTTTCCCATGATCTTCAGGTTGATAGAGTACAGGGAAAGCTGTGTCAGGATTCCGGCAAGGATGGCCGGGATACCCATAAAAGTATGGAAAATACCAGTGACAAGTCCGGCTATCATACCAGCCAGAGTTGCGACCAGAAGAGATACCCATACATTGTGTCCGCTGATCATCATCATAACGCAGACAGCGCCTCCGGTACACATGGTACCATCTACAGTCAGGTCGGCGATATCAAGAACACGGAAAGTAAGATAAACGCCGATGGCCATAATACCCCAGATAAGACCCTGGGCAGCGGCACCTGGAAGTGCCATTATTAAGTTTGCGATTTGCATGTCTTTATCCTCCTGCATGCGAAAATTCTTTATTACATATGTTTAGAAACAAGCTAAAATGCATATTTATGCAGAAAATATGCTAAAAAATACATTCTGTTAAAAACGACACAAACAGCGAGAGAGGCTTCCCTTCCCGCTGTCTGTAATTTATGCTGCCAGAAAGCAGCCAAATGTCCAAATTATCTGTCAGAATCAATATGAGAATTTATTATTCTGCGTCTGCACCGATTGCAACGTAATCATCCGGAACTTCGATTCCAAGTTCTTCGCAGATATCTGCATTATATTCTTTGGTGAAGTTTGGTGCATATTCGATCGGCATTGTGGAGATATCCTCGCCGTCTTTCAGAATCTTAACTGCCATTTCACCAGTTGCTTTTCCAAGGTCATAGTAGCTGATGGAAAGTGTAGCAACACCACATCCGGAGCAGATTCCCTCTTCACCTGCGATTACCGGAACTTTTGCCGGAAGGCAGATGTTGTTGATCAGCTCGGTGTTGGAAGCTGCTGTATTATCTGTAGGAACATAGATAACATCGCTGTCTGCAACTGCATTTGTAACTACAGAAGAGATATCGTTGGAATCAGAGAATGCATAATATTCACAGGTATATCCAAGATCCTCAAGAGCAGCTTTTACAGTATCAACCTGATACTGGGAGTTTGGCTCAGCGGAGCAGTAGAGAAGACCTACATTCTTTGCATCTGGGAAGAGCTCATTGAGCATTGCAGCCTGCTGGTCAAGTGGAGCCAGGTCAGAAGTACCGGAAATATTTCCGCCTACAGTACCATCGAAGTCAGTAAGGTCGAGAGCTACGCCATACTCTGTGACTGCAGTACCAAGAATCGGAATCTCACTAGTTCCTGCTGCAGCTGCCTGAAGAGAAGCAGTAGCATTTGCAAGGATAAGATCTACATTGCTGGATACAAAGTTGTTAACGATTGTACTACATGTTGCGGAATCACCCTGTGCATTCTGCTCATCAAAGGTAACATTCTCTTCGCCAAGACCTTCTTTAACAGCGTCCTTGAATCCCTCTGTGGCAGCGTCAAGAGCTTCATGCTGAACCAGCTGGCAGATACCGATGTTGTATGTCTTCTGCTCTTCTGCGTGTACGGTTACTGTACCTGCAAGGCCTGCTACCATAGCTCCGGTCAGAATTACGGATAAAACTTTTCTTTTCATATATTACTTCCTCCTTAAAAGTATTTTCATGGTTTAAAGTATTGCCTGCACAAAATAATACCGCTTTAAAGCGTAAAAGTCAAGTTGCTTTTGGTATTTTTTTACATATTCTAATAGAGAAATAGTATTTTGAAAGGAATTTTTGACATGTCATATTCCATTATGATTGATGCCGGGCATGGTGGAAACGATCCTGGCGCGGTATATAAAGGCCGCAGGGAAAAAGATGATAACCTTGCGCTGGCCATGGATGTAGGAAGAATCTTATCTGAAAATGGGATTGATGTTTTATATACCAGGACTACAGATGAATATCTTTCCCCATTTGAGAGGGCAAAACTGGCGAATGAAGCAAATGTGGATTATTTTATTTCTTTTCATAGAAACAGCAGTCCGGAAGTGAACCAGTATAATGGGGCGGAGGTTCTGGTTTACGACAAAAGCGGCATCAAATACGAAATGGCGCAGAATATTCTTGGAGCGCTGGGCGAGCTTGGCTTTCGCGAAATAGGGGTACAGGCAAGGCCAGGGCTTGTTGTGCTGCGAAAAACCAAAATGCCAGCACTTCTGATCGAAACTGGATTTATAAATTCTGATGAGGATAATAAGCTTTACGATGAAAAGACAGAAGAAATTGCCCAGGCGATTTCAGGAGCAATTCTCGGAACCCTGGATCAGCAGAAAGGAGAAGAGCCACTTTATTACCGGGTACAGACGGGCGTTTTCAGAAAACGGGAAAATGCGGATCGGATGCTGTATATGCTTCAGGAGAAAGGATACCCGGCATATATTTTGCAGGACGGGGAGTTTTATAAAGTCCAGGTGGGGGCTTTTTTACAGCTGGATAATGCGATCCGTATGGAGCAGACCTTGCGGGATGAAGGTTATAGTACTTTGATCGTAACAAAGTAAGCTGGCTCCAGCATTTAAAGATAGTGTAAGATTTGAGCATTTTTGCGTATCGCGTACCGTGTTGCTGCAAACAAAGTGACAACAACCTGTTGCAGGGAGATTACAGAATGAGTGTATGAAAAATATGGAAAAGTATAGAAAAAACATACAATAAAATATAGAAAAAACACTATAATAAAATTTAGAAAAACGCTATAATGAAAACTTGGAAGAGCACTGTAGTGAGAGAATGAAAACGCTATAATATCGAGAAAACCAGCCTAAATAGGCGTTGGCATTGTACGTGAAAAATGTGCTATTCAGAATAGTCTTTGCAAAAGAAAGGAAACAAAAGAGTGAATTACCCGGAATTTCTAAAACAGACAGAAGATTTTGTTTTTGTTGAAAATAAACCAGAAAAAGCTGATGTAATCTTTGTGCCAGGAAATGGATATCCCCAGATGGCAGAGAACGCTGCTTTATTGTATAAAGAGGGTTATGCACCCTATATTCTGCCAAGCGGGAGATATAGTATCACACTGGGAAAGTTTGCAGGAGTACAGTCCAAAAAAGAAGTTTACGATGGAATATATGAAACAGAATGGGAATTTCTTAAAACAGTACTTATGAAAAACCAGGTGCCAAAGAGTGCAATCCTGGAGGAAGACCAGGCGACGTTTACTTATGAAAATGCTATTTTTTCCAGGCAGGTGACGGATCTTCATAAAATTCAGGTGAAAAAAGCCCTGCTCTGCTGTAAGACCTATCATGCGAGAAGATCTCTTATGTATTATCAGCTTCTGTATCCGGAAGCTGAAATCCTGGTATGTCCGTCCTGCCCGGATGGAATTACAAGAGAGAACTGGCGCGAAACGGAAGAGGGAGTAGAGGCGGTTACCGGAGAAATGCAGCGTATTATAAAACAGTTTTGTCTGATGTTGGGAGATAAGGGGACAACAAAAAGATGAAGGACTGATAAAAGAGTCGATGAAAATTAAAAAATCCGAATGTTCCTGTAAATGGAGAAACATTCGGATTTTTATTTTTATGCTTTACTATCGGAATCTTCTGGCATTTCCCGATGTTCTGGAAGCCAGATGTGCACCAGTTCAATACGGTTTTTGTCAAGTTCATCTACAACCAGATGCATGCCGTCTTCCAGAGTGACAGATTCGCCTTCCCGTGGAAGACAGTCAAGCTGTTCAATAATGTAGCCGCCGACAGAATCATAGTCTTCAGATTCAAGCTTGGTACCAAGGGCTTCGTTGATATCGCTTAATTTGGCAGAACCAAGTACCTCGTATTCCCTTCTTGGCTGGATTTCGCGGATCGGCTCTTCTTCGTCTTCATCATATTCATCACGAATCTCACCAACGATCTCTTCAAGAAGATCCTCCAGTGTAACAAGTCCGGCGGTAGAACCATATTCATCCAGAACAATAGCAAGGTTGACAGACGCCTTTCTCATTTCCATCATAAGATCTGTGGTGCGCTTATATTCATAAGTGAAATAAGGCTCGCGGAGAATCTTGCGGATGGAAAACTGCTCCTTCTCAGGATAGAGAAGAAGATCCTTAATATTGATGATTCCAATGACGTTATCAGTATTGTCCTCATAAACCGGGAAACGGGTATGCATATCTTCTTTGAAAATATCCATAAGCTCCTGGTAGGTGGAGTCTACATCTATGAACGTCATATCAATTCTGGGAATCATTACATCCTTGGCAGCGGAATCACCGAAATCAAACACATTGTAGATCATCTGCTTTTCTTCACGCTCGATCACACCATTTTCCTGTCCCACATTTACCATGGAACGAAGCTCATGTTCTGTGATCGTATCCTTCTTTGCATTAGGATCAACACGAAGGAGAAAAAGAATGCCATTTGCCAGTTTCCCCACAATGTAAATGACAGGAGTCAGTACTGTCATAAGTGCATAAATCGGTCTGGCGTAAGAAAGAGCGAGGTCGTCCGCTTTCAATGTGGCAATGGTCTTCGGGGTGATTTCGCCAAATAGAAGAACAAGAAGCGTCATAACACCGGTAGCAATACCGATATACATACTTCCAAATACCTTCATGGTAAAGGTAGTCGCAAGGGAAGATGCGGCAATGTTTACGATATTATTTCCAATTAATATGGTACTGAGCATTTTCCCGGAATTGGAAATTACCTTCTCCAGGGTAATGGCTCGCTTATTTCCCTGTTCTGCCAGGGAATGGATGCGAATGCGGTTGGCGGCTGTCATGGACGTCTCCGCTGAGGAAAAGAAGGCGGATAATAGCACCAGAATTAATATGGTGACCGCCTGTATAGGGACACTTGAATCCAAATTATGTTCACTCCTTTTGGTGTATGATATTAGATAAGAATATACATGATTTAGATGGAAAATGCAAGGAAAACCAGAAGCTGCCGCTAAAATCATTTTGGTGAGCTGTATGCTTGAATTTTGGGAATGCTTTACAGATATTTTTTGTATCTCACGGAAAAGCCTTTTTATGTGTTTCGGAGCTTCAATATATAAGTCCACAAAAAAATAGAATTGGGGGGTGTCGAAAAAGTTAGAATTGTGTTATAATTCGATGTGGTAAAAAATAAAATAAATTGTTACAAAACATTTACAAAAGAATAAAGATTTGATATAGTGTACGTTAAGAACGAATAATTGCATATAAATTTAATTTACATACATACAGAGGTGCCAGGATGAAGAAGAAAAAGAACGTTATGTACAGAAAAAGTGTATCATTACTTGCGGCAGCCGCAATGACAGCAGTTCTGATGACCGGACAGGCTTATCCGGTAATTGCATGGGGACAGAATACGGAGACCAGACTTGAGACATCCAGTCTTATTCCTGATAATATAACGATTGAACAGCCAGTGGCTCTTTCAGAAGTAACATTGCCGAAAAGTGATTATGGAATTCTTTCCTGGGTAGATACATCATTTGTGCCAGACAAAAGAGTGCAGTCCTGTGAGGTTGTGTTTAAGCCTGCAGCAGATGTGGATCTCTCCTATTTGCCGGGCTGGGACGCAGAGCAGAAAGTTGTGAAAGGGAAAATTACGGTTGTTGTCAATAGCATTGAGGCAGATCGTGAGACGGATTCATCCCAGCTGGAAAGTGCAGAATCTTCTGGTACAGGAGCAAAGAAGCAGGATGACGCATTACAAGGTGAATCTGCAGATACAGGAAAGCTGGAGAATACACCTGATGCTGGTGAGGCAAAAGATGATATAGAGTCAGAAAATAAAGCTGGAGAGAATACATCTGCAGCTGGCAATTCTGCGGAAAATAGCAGTGAAGCACCTTCTGGAGCAAATGAAACTTCCAAGGATGGGGCTACAGGAAGTGCAGAAGAGGTTTCTGGTGAAAATACAGGAGCTTCTGAGAGTACAGGAAGTGATGGCACCCAGGATTCCCAGTTGGAAAATGGAAGCGCTTTGGCAGAACCAGATGGGAAAACAGATGATGGAAAGGCCGCAGAATCTGTTGGCGCTGAAATAACGGACAGCAGTGAAAATACAGACAGTAATGGAGATGTAAACAGCAGCGAAGCTGTAGACAACGGCGAAGCTACAGATGGTACAAATAACGCAGATAATGGTGGGAATGCATCCGACAGTGAAGCGGTAATAGAAGAAACTGGGAAATTAAATCAGACTCTGGGCATTGCGATGCCGGGAGCAACCGTTCTGGATGGCACAGATAAACCTGATGAGAAAGAAAATATTTTCGACAATCCTCTGGATT
The DNA here is from genome assembly GCF_052122375.1 of Blautia sp. HCP3S3_H10_2. NCBI lineage: Bacteria > Bacillati > Bacillota > Clostridia > Lachnospirales > Lachnospiraceae > Blautia > Blautia sp. HCP3S3_H10_2. Next base: position 234,284 of record NZ_JBQKCL010000006.1, on the reverse strand, counting down.
TCACTGTGGCAGATACAAGACCTGATGTGGCAGAAGACAATCTGACAGAGGAAGAACAGGCGGCAAGAGCTGCCCAGAACCATAGTTGTGACGGTATCCAGGTTTCAGGTATTGATCTTCCCTGGTATGTGCAGTTCCAGGTGACCAGCGGAGAGAATTACGAATTTAGGAATGAGAGTAAGGCGACAATTTTCCAGTCTTATGAATTTAAATTATGGGATCTGAAGAATAATATAGAGTATGAAATTCCAGATGGACAGTATGTAAGTGTGACCATTCCGGTAAAAGAAGGATATGAGTACTCTGTTGAGCATCTTCTTGACAATGGTGCTACAGAGACGATCATTCCAAGTGTAAATGGAAGTACTTTGGTATTCAGTACACATTCCTTTAGTCCTTTTGGAATTGCGGGCTTTCATCCTGTGATCGGTGACGAGATCGCCAACGGTGCTTATGGAGACGGAAGTACGCCGACTCCGACACCTACTGTAACAATCAGTGGTACTCCGACCCCGTCTCCGTTTGTAACAGGAGCAGGCACCAATGGAACAAGTGGAACTGGTACTGCTGATAAGAGTAACGGAACAGGAAATACAGATAATTCAAATGGTACAGGCAGTGGAAATAATGCAGGTACATCTTCCGGAGGAAACACAGCTGGCAGCACAGCTTCAGGTAACGGCAGCTCTGGCGGTGCTGGAACTTCTGGAAATGAAGCAGAAAATAGCAATGGTACTACTGGAACCGGTACTTCATCAGGCACATCTGATAATGGAACAGGAAATTCCGGAACAGTCACCGGAACCGATGGAAATGGAGCTGGAAACAGTTCTTCCGGTACTGCCGGCGGACAGACCACAGCAGCAGATACCTCTGCCAATAACGGCGCAGGTCAGACTTCAAACGCAGTAAAAACTGGTGACAACACGATGATCCTTCCATTTGTGATCCTTGTAGTTGCAGCAGCTGCTGTAATCATTATAGTACTTGTGGTACGCAGGAAAAAAGATAAGTAAGAAAAAGGAATAACAAGATCAGCCCTTCCATATATTGCATATGGGAGGGCTGTTTTTATGAAAATGAAAGCAATTTTAAAATCCTTACTATTTTCTTATGCAGTTACCGGAGTATTTCTATTATTTCTGGCGTTCCTTCTGTTTCAGTTTGATCTTGGGGAAAAGCCAGTGTCAGTGGGAATCGTAGCTGTATATATTTTATCCTGCCTTCTCGGGGGATTTATGGCTGGGAAAATTGTACGTAAAGACAAGTATCTGTGGGGGATTCTGTTAGGAGTTTTTTATTATCTGCTGCTGGTTACCGTCTCTTTTATCGTAAAAGGAAAATGGGATATGAGCCTGATGCATGCCATAACGACCTTTCTGATGTGCCTTGGAGGCGGTGCCCTTGGAGGTATGTTGTCTTGATAGAAATTGCCGCTAAAAAAAGTACTTTAAAAATAAAAAAAAATATGATATACTAGGCAAAGATTATATACATAAGGAGGCTAATACTATGCAGCATATCAAAACATTAAATACAAAGAATCTGCAGAACACTGTAAAGAAAGGCGGATGCGGCGAGTGCCAGACATCATGTCAGTCCGCATGCAAGACATCCTGTACAGTAGGAAACCAGAGCTGCGAGAATAAATAATCCAGGCGATTATACGAAGCAGCCGGGAACGTATGTAAGCAGCGGTGTAAAAGCCGCTGCTTATTCATGCAATAGGAAAGAATGAAAGGATATAATAACATGAGTCTGATTCACCGTTATCAGAACAATGGCTATAACATCGTGCTGGATATTAACAGCGGATGTATCCATGTTGTGGACGAGGTGACCTACGAAGTACTTCCTTATATGGAAGAAGGTCTGGACGCAGCAGCCATTGTGGGAAAACTGGGAGATCAGTTTTCAGAAGATGATATTAAGACATCAGTGGCAGAATGTGAGAAGCTGAAAGCCGATGGCATGCTTTTTACCAAGGATGTATATGAGAATGCCATTGATGCATTTACCAAGAATCGTCAGACAGTGGTGAAAGCCCTTTGTCTGCACATCGCCCATGATTGTAATCTGGCCTGTCGTTATTGCTTCGCTGAAGAAGGAGAGTATCATGGAAGAAGAGCTCTCATGTCTTTTGAAGTGGGCAAGAAGGCACTGGATTTTCTGATCGCCAATTCAGGATCCAGACATAATCTTGAGGTGGATTTCTTCGGCGGCGAGCCGCTTATGAACTGGCAGGTTGTAAAAGACCTGGTGGCATACGGCCGTGAGCAGGAGAAGATTCATAATAAGAAATTCCGTTTTACCCTTACCACAAATGGTGTTCTTCTGAATGATGAGGTAATGGAATTTTGTAACAAAGAGATGGGAAATGTGGTTCTCAGTATTGATGGCCGTAAGGAGGTTCATGATTTCATGCGTCCGTTCCGCAAAGGAGCAGGAAGCTACGATCTGATCCTGCCGAAGTTCCAGAAATTTGCAGAATCACGTAATCAGGACAAGTATTATGTAAGAGGAACCTTTACTCATCATAATCTTGACTTTTCCCAGGATGTACTTCATCTGGCAGACCTTGGGTTTAAGCAGATCTCCGTGGAGCCGGTAGTAGCGGATCCTTCAGAAGAGTATGCACTTCGTGAGGAAGACCTGCCGAAGATCATGGAAGAATATGATCTTCTCGCAAAAGAGATGATCAAAAGGGAGAAAGAGGGCAAAGGCTTTAATTTCTTCCACTTTATGATCGACCTTACTGGTGGTCCCTGCGTATACAAGAGACTTTCAGGATGCGGAAGCGGTACGGAATATCTTGCCGTAACTCCATGGGGTGATTTTTACCCATGTCACCAGTTTGTTGGGGAAGAAGAATATCTGATGGGAAATGTGGATGAAGGAATCACAAGAACTGACATCCAGAAAGAATTTGGCTGTTGTAACGTTTACACCAAACCAGCTTGTAAAGATTGCTTTGCAAGATTCTACTGCAGCGGTGGATGTGCAGCAAACGGATATCATGCCCATAAGGATATCAGAAGTAATTATGAAATCGGATGCGAGCTCCAGAGGAAGCGTGTGGAGTGCGCCATCATGATAAAGGCCGCACTGGCAGAAGACTGATAGCTCTTCGCCAGCTGCGAAGATTTCTGTCAGCCCTGCTTTTGCGAAAAACAAAAAAGAAGGGACAGAACAATGAAAAAATCAAGAGGAATCTTAGTCCTGATCCTGACTGCCATCGTTACCGTATTCTTCTGCTATACGGCTGCTGTAGGTATTGGCCCTACAGGAACCGGTTCCATGAAGAATATTAAGACCGGACTTGATCTGGCAGGTGGTGTCAGCATTACATATCAGGCAAAAGACAGCAACCCAAGCAGTGAGGACATGAGTGATACTGTGTATAAGCTGCAGAAACGTGTTGAGCAGTACAGCACAGAGGCACAGGTATATCAGGAAGGATCTGACCGTATCAATGTAGAAATTCCTGGTGTAACAGATGCCAATGCGATTCTGGAAGAACTTGGCCAGCCAGGTTCCCTCTGCTTTATCACACAGCAGGATGATGATGGAAACGTAAACTTCCAGGCAGACTCCAGCAGTGAGACAGGATACTCCCTGGCAAGAAGCCTGGATGAGATCCGTGCAGCAGGTTCTGTAGTTCTGGAAGGTACAGATGTGGCAGATGCTACAGGTGGTGCGATTCAGCAGCAGAATTCCAGCAGCAGGGAATATGTAGTAGACCTGACGCTTACAGATGAAGGTAAGACCAAGTTTGCTGAGGCAACCCAGAATAATGTTGGAAAACAGATCGCCATCATTTACGATAACGGTGTATTAAGTGCTCCGAGAGTAAATGAAGCTATCACAGGTGGTAAGGCTCAGATCAGTGGTATGGAAAGTGTTGAAAGAGCACAGGAGCTTGCTTCTTATATCCGTATCGGTTCCCTTAGCCTTGAGCTTACAGAGCTCCGTTCCAGTGTTGTAGCTGCACAGCTTGGTGAGGAAGCTATCTCTACCAGCCTTGTAGCAGGTCTGATCGGTCTGATCATTGTTATTCTGTTCATGATCATTGCTTACCGTGTACCTGGTGTGGTTGCAGGCTTCTCCCTGATTTTCTACACAGCTACCATTCTGCTTACCTTAAATGCATTTGACATTACCCTTACGCTTCCGGGTATTGCAGGTATTATCCTTGGCATTGGTATGGCTGTGGATGCGAACGTTATTATTTATGCACGTATCCGTGAGGAGATTGGTGCCGGTTCTTCTGTGAGAAGTGCGATCAAAGCAGGTTTCTCCAAGGCCTTTTCTGCAATCTTTGATGGTAACATCACAACCCTGATCGCTGCATTCGTTCTGATGTGGCTTGGTACAGGTTCTGTTAAGGGATTTGCATATACACTGGCTCTTGGTATCGTGATCTCCATGTTCACAGCCCTGGTATTCTCCAGACTGGTGATCAACGCATTGTATGCAGTTGGAGTACGTGATGAGAAATTCTACGGTAAGACCGAAGAGAAAAAAGTTATCAATTTTGTTGGAAAGAGAAGATTCTGCTTTACCCTTTCCATTATCCTGATCCTTGCAGGACCGGTTACCATGCTGATCCACAGTGCAACAGGCGGAAAAGCCCTGAACTACAGTCTTGAGTTCTCAGGCGGTACCTCCACGAACGTTACCTTTAATGAAGATATGGATATCAAGACCATTGATTCTGAGGTTACACCTGTTGTAGAAGAGGTTACAGGAGATAAGAATGTACAGCCTACTAAGGTTGTTGGAACCAATCAGGTCATCATCAAAACACGTTCCCTGAATCTTGATGAGCGTGAAGCACTGAACCAGGCACTTGTTGATAAATTCGGTGTAGATGAATCCCTGATCCAGGCAGAGAGTATTTCCTCTACTGTCAGCAATGAGATGAGAAGAGATGCAGTAGTAGCCGTTATCGTTGCTACGATCTTCATGCTTCTGTACATCTGGTTCCGCTTTAAGGATATCCGTTTCGCGGGCAGTGCAGTACTTGCACTTCTTCATGACGTGCTGGTTGTCCTTACATTTTATGCGATTTCCAGAATTTCCGTAGGAAATACCTTTATCGCATGTATGCTTACCATTGTTGGTTATTCCATCAATGCTACGATCGTTATCTTCGACCGTATCCGTGAGAATCTCCACGGAAGCAAGCGCCTGGATGAGATCGAGGAAGTTGTTAACAGAAGTATTACACAGACACTTACAAGAAGTATTTATACTTCCCTTACCACATTTATTATGGTAGCAGTTCTGTACATCATGGGTGTATCTTCTATCCGTGAGTTTGCGGCACCTCTGATGGTTGGTATTATCTGTGGTGCTTATTCTTCTGTATGCATTACTGGTGCACTTTGGCTGGTAATGAAGAAAAAAATCGGTGGTGGACAGGCTGCAACAGCTAAGGCAACAGCAGCACCTGCACAGAAAACTACTTCCGTGGCAAAAACACAGACTGCATCATCTGCAGCAGATGGGCAGGCTCAGCCGAAGAAGAAAAACCGTAAGAGAGTCCAGGAGCGTCTGGCAGCCCAGGAAGCTGCAAAGAATGCCCAGGATGGTACTTCAGAAGAAAAATAAAATGAACCAAATATTTTAGAGGCTGGCTTTGAATAGTTACTCTGAAATATAAAAAAGCAGGCCGGGACAGGCGAAAATAACTGTCCCGGCTTGCTTTTTGCATGGATTCCTATTATTATGGTAACTGTTCAGAGCCAACCTCCAAAATGCTTCGCATTTCGTTGGTGTGGCGTATCCGCCAAATGGATTTGAACAGTTACTTATTATGAAAGAATATTTTGTTCCTGATATTATTACACGAGCAATTTACAGCAGGAGATAAAACATGGAAAAATGGGTAGTGACAGCGAAAAAAGCTGACTTTCAGGAAATCAGCCGGAAATACGGAATTGATCCGGTAATCGCAAGAATCATCCGGAACCGGGACGTTATAGGTGACGAAGCAATTGACCAGTATTTGAATGGAAAACTGGATGATATTCCATCCTGGAAATTACTGAAAGATATTGATAAAGCTATAAGCATCATTTCTGAAAAAATAGCGCAGGGATGCAGAATGAGAATCATAGGGGATTATGACATTGATGGTGTGACTGCAACATACATTCTGCTTAAAGGATTTAAACGTCTTGGTGCAAATGTGGATACCTATATTCCAGACCGTATTGCAGATGGCTATGGAATTCACGATCACTTGATCGAGAAAGCCAGGGAGGATGGAATTGATACGATCGTAACCTGCGATAATGGTATTTCAGCGGCAGACCAGATCGCATTTGCCAAGAGCCTTGGTATGACGGTAGTGGTGACGGATCATCATGAGATTCCTTTTGAGGATACAGATACAGGACGGATGTATAAGCTTCCGCCAGCGGATGCGATCGTAAATCCCAAACAGCCAGACTGTGCATATCCGAATAAAAATATATGTGGTGCAGTAGTGGCGATGAAACTTGTTTTTGCATTATATGAGAGATATGGAATACCGGAAAGTGAAAAAGAAGACTATCTGGAGCCGGCAGCCATTGCGACAGTTGGCGATATTATGGATCTTAAGGGGGAAAACCGCATTCTGGTAAAAGAAGGCCTTGTACGTCTTCCACATACGAAAAATAAGGGATTAAAAGCATTGATACGAGCAATCGGTCTGGAGGATCAGAAAATCACTTCTTACGATATTGGATTCCGCCTTGGTCCCTGTATAAATGCAAGCGGAAGACTGGATACTGCCATGCGTTCACTGGCTCTTTTACAGTGCACAGATGAAGAGAAGGCTGCGAAGCTTGCAGATGATCTGAAGGCTTTAAATGACAGCCGTAAAGCTTTGACAGAGCAGGGAACAGAGGCTGCTTATAAGCTGATCGAGGGCAGTGATCTGAAAAATGACAAAGTCATGGTGGTTTTTCTGCCAGATTGTCACGAGAGCCTGGCAGGAATTATTGCAGGAAGAATCCGGGAAAAATATCATAAACCTGCCTTTGTCCTTACAAGAGGAGAGAAATCCGTGAAAGGCAGCGGCAGATCCACAGAGAATTATTCCATGTACGAAGAACTGGTGAAATGTGATAAGCTGCTGATACAGTATGGAGGCCATCCTATGGCAGCTGGTTTGTCCATAGAGGAGAAAAATGTAGAAGATTTCCGTCATCAGTTGAATGAAAACTGTACTCTTACAGAAGAAGATATGATTCCGAAAATCGTGATCGACGTGCCAATGCCTGTTTCTTACATAAATGAAGCGTTGATCCGGCAGTTGGCGGTTCTGGAGCCCTTTGGAAAGGGAAACACAAAACCTCTTTTTGCACAGAAAAATCTCCGGATTTTAAAAGTGGGAATATATGGAAAGAATCAGAATACAGTGAAGCTTCAGCTGCAGGATCCGTCTGGTGTAGTGATGGATGGAATCTACTGGGGAGAAGCAAAAGAATTTGCGGAATTTGCAAGAACACATGAGACCATTTCCGTGACCTATTACCCTAAAATAAATACTTATATGGGAAGGGAATCTTTGCAAATTGTCATACAAAATTACTGCGCATAAGGGAATAATCATGTAAAACCACGAAAAATGCAGTATTTCCAGTGCTGCTGTCGGTTTTACGTTGATTCCAGGTACAAAAAGTGTTATACTAAAAAATAATTATGATGCCAGGGGTAGCTGCTGCTTCCCCCGTAACATCCATTAATCTGAGGAGGCTATTATGAAAAAAATAGAAGAATATGTAAGAAGCATACCGGATTTTCCAGAACCCGGAATTATTTTCAGAGATGTTACAAGTATTCTCCAGGACGCAGACGGACTGAAGCTTGCAATCGATTCCATGCAGGAGTGCCTGAAGGATGTAGATGTGGATGTTATTGCGGGGGCTGAATCCCGTGGATTTATTTTTGGTATGCCGATCGCTTATAATCTTCATAAGCCTTTTGTACCTATCCGTAAGAAAGGCAAGCTTCCATGTGAGACTGTTTCTGCAAGCTATGACCTGGAGTATGGTAAGGCTGAGATTGAGATTCATAAGGATGCGATCAAACCAGGACAGAAGGTTGTGATCATTGATGACCTGATCGCTACAGGTGGTACTGTTGAAGCGGCTGCGAAGCTGGTGGAACAGCTTGGCGGTGAAGTAGTAAAGATCGTGTTCCTTATGGAACTGGCAGGACTTGAAGGTCGTAAGAAGCTTGAGAAGTATGATGTTGCTTCCGTGATCCGTTACGATGGCAAATAAGGAATATGACTGTTTCGCCAGATACCCGTGGTCGAAAAGGGTAGATGCTGATTCAGATAGTACTAAAACAGGCAGGTGAAAATTATGGCTGATATCATCAACGAGCAGGGCAAGGAGCCTGAAGTGTCAAAAGAAGATCTGGAAAAGCTGGAGTCTGTGAAGAAGGCAGATGCAGCTGTTAAATCCATGCACGACTTCACAAGCCCTGAAGTATTATATAATGAGCTGATCGCCAGCATAAAGAAATATCACCCTTCTACGGATATTACCATGATTCAGAAGGCATATGAGACAGCAAGGGAAGCCCATAAGGATCAGAAGAGGAAGTCTGGAGAGCCTTATATCATCCATCCTTTATGCGTTGCCATTATCCTGGCAGACCTGGAGCTGGATAAAGAGACCATTGTTGCCGGACTTCTTCACGATGCAGTAGAAGATACCTGGATGACCTGCGATGAGATCACGAAGGAATTTGGTCCGGAGGTTGCCCTTCTGGTAGATGGCGTAACCAAGATCGGACAGCTGTCCTATTCAAAGGATAAAGTGGAAATGCAGGCAGAGAGTCTTCGTAAGATGTTTCTTGCTATGGCGAAGGATATCCGCGTTATCCTGATCAAGCTTGCGGACCGCCTTCATAATATGCGCACGCTTCAGTATATGACTCCTGCGAAACAGAAGGAAAAAGCAAGGGAGACCATGGACATCTATGCACCAATTGCACAGCGTCTTGGTATTTCCAAGATTAAGGTAGAGCTGGATGACCTATCCCTTAAGTATCTGAAGCCGGATGTATATTATGATCTGGTAGAGAAGGTGGCTCTTCGTAAGAGTGTCCGCGAAGAATTTGTTGGAAATATTGTAAAAACTGTAAAGCAGCATATGGTAGAGGCTGGGATCAAGGCACAGGTTGACGGCCGTGTGAAGCATTTCTTCAGTATTTATAAGAAGATGGTGAACCAGAATAAGACCATCGACCAGATCTATGACCTGTTTGCAGTCCGTATCCTGGTAGATACAGTGAAGGACTGTTATGCGGCCCTGGGTGTCATACATGAGATGTATAAGCCTATTCCAGGCCGTTTCAAGGACTATATTGCGATGCCGAAGCCGAATATGTACCAGTCTTTGCACACTACCCTGATCGGTCCAAATGGCCAGCCTTTTGAGATACAGATCAGAACCTTTGAGATGCATAAGACAGCAGAGTATGGTATTGCTGCACATTGGAAATATAAAGAAGCTTCCGACGGTAAAACTTCTACAGGTAACCGTGAAGAAGAGAAGCTGAACTGGCTGCGCCAGATCCTGGAATGGCAGAGGGATATGTCCGATAATAAGGAATTTATGAGCCTTCTGAAAAATGACCTTGATCTTTTTGCAGACAGTGTCTATTGTTTTACCCCACAGGGAGATGTAAAGACTCTTCCAAATGGCTCAACTCCTATTGATTTTGCCTACAGTGTACATAGTGCTGTGGGAAATAAGATGGTGGGAGCACGTGTAAATGGCAAGCTGGTGCCTATTGAGTACCGGATCCAGAATGGTGACCGTATCGAGATCATCACTTCTCAGAATTCCCAGGGACCAAGCCGTGACTGGCTGAAGGTAGTTAAGAGCACACAGGCCAAGAATAAGATCAACCAGTGGTTTAAGAAAGAACTGAAGGAAGACAATATTCTAAAAGGCAAGGAAATGCTTTCCCAGTATGCGAAGAGTAAAGGCTTTAAATTCGCTAACTACACCAAGCCCCAGTATCTGGAGGCGGTTCTCCGCAAATATGGTTTCCGGGACTGGGATTCTGTACTTGCTGCGATCGGACATGGCGGCCTTAAAGAAGGCCAGGTGTTCAATAAGCTGGTGGAAGCCTATGATAAAGAGAATAAGAAGAACCTGACAGACGAAGAGGTTCTGGAAGCAGCAGCTGAGAGCCAGGATAAAAAGCATCATATTAAGAGCAAGAGCGGCATTGTGGTGCGGGGAATTCATGATGTTGCAGTACGTTTTTCCAAGTGCTGTAATCCAATCCCAGGTGACGAGATCGTAGGATATGTCACAAGGGGACGTGGTGTTACGATTCACCGTACAGATTGTGTGAATGTGATGAATATGTCGGAGATGGACAGAAGCCGTCTTCTTGAAGCTGAATGGCAGCAACCGGAAGCCAAGCAGGATGAGCATTACATGGCAGAAATCAATGTATATGCAAATAATCGTACAGGTCTTCTTGTGGATATTTCCAAAATCTTTACAGAACGTAAGATTGATATCCGGAACATTAACTGCCGTACCAATAAGCAGGAGAAGGCAACGATCTCTGTAAGCTTCAATGTCAGCTGTAAGGAAGAGCTTAATTCTCTCATCGAGAAGATCCGCCAGCTGGAAAGCGTTATGGATGTGGAGAGAACTACCGGCTGATGCCGTTGCAGAAAATTAAACTGAAAGTAAAGCTTCAGCAGATACGTTGAAATCAGCCTATCTGCCATGAAAGGATAACATATGGGAAAACTTGAATTGCAGCAGCTGGTTCTTGGCCCTGTATATACCAATTGCTATTTTCTGAAAAATAAAGAGACAAGTGAATTGTTGATCGTTGACCCGGCAGACCAGCCAGGGAAAATTTTCCAAAAGGTAGAGGTCATGGGGGCAAAACCGATGGCAATTCTTCTTACCCATGGTCATTTTGATCATATTATGGCAGTGCAGGCCGTGAGGGATGAGTATAAGATTCCGGTTTACGCCTGTCGGCAGGAAGAAGAAATGTTACGGGAGCCTTCTGTGAATATGACCGATCGTATGAGAAAGCCATGTTCTGTCTGTCCGGATGTATTTCTGGATGATCTGCAGGTTTTCGAGATCGCAGGATTTTCCATTCAGATGCTTCATACTCCGGGACATACCAAAGGAAGCTGCTGTTATTATCTGAAAGACGAGGGTGTATTGTTCAGCGGAGATACCTTATTCTGTGGCTCTGTGGGAAGAACGGATTTTCCAGGCGGCAGTGCCGGTGAGATCCGGGAAAGTCTTCATAAGCTTCTGAATGCTCTTCCGGATGATACAGATGTCTATCCGGGACATGATACATCTACAACAATCGGCTATGAAAAGAGGTACAATCCATTTGTGTAAAATAGGAATCCTGCTGCTTGACAGGGATTTCGAGCATGATGTCTATGAATTGATAAAGGCATTTTATCCGGAAGGAGATATCCACAGCCTCTACGAGAAAGACGAAGAGGAATACGACATCTTCTTTACTGTGAAAAAAGAAAATGATAATTTTGTTATAAAATATGAGACTAAGGATCATAAAGGGATAGCCAGCGCTGAAGTGATACGAGGAGCAGATGGAGATCCAGGAGAAAATCAGGAAGCTATCAACCAGGAGAACAAGACAGAAGCTGGTGCTGTCAATCTCGTTTGCGGATCACAGAAGAAAGTCCTGGATGCCCACGAACTTAGAAAGGCAAATAAGGACAATTTAAAATATGCGTTGTACAATGTTCTTGTAAAGCTTACAGGAAGAAACCTTCCATGGGGAAATCTTACAGGCATCCGCCCGGCCAAGCTTGCCATGGGGATGATCGAGAGTGGTATGAAAAATACTGAGGTTGCACAGGAAATGCGTGACCGTTATCTGGTAAGTGCGAAGAAAACAGCTCTTGCCATCACCATAGCAAACAGGGAACGGGCCATTCTTCAGGATATTGATTATGAGCATGGTTACAGTCTATATGTAGGTATTCCTTTTTGCCCGAGTATCTGTCTGTACTGTTCTTTCAGCTCCTACCCCCTAAAAATCTGGCAGAAGCGGGTAGATGAGTATCTGGATGCACTTTGTCTTGAAATCCGTGAGACTGCTAAGATGATGAAGAACTATAAGCTTGATACCTTCTACATTGGAGGCGGTACGCCTACCACGTTAGAACCGGATCAGCTGCGGAGACTTCTGAACCAGTTGGGAGAGTCCTTTGGATTTGACGGACTTGTGGAATTTACCATAGAGGCAGGAAGACCGGATAGTATTACCAGACAGAAGCTGGAAGCAATCAGGGAATTTCCTGTGACCAGAATTTCTGTAAATCCACAGACCATGAATCAGGAGACACTGGAAATTATCGGCAGACGTCATACTGTGGCCCAGACCATAGAAGCATTTAAGCTTGCCAGAGAACTGGATTATAACAATATTAACATGGATCTTATTGTGGGACTGCCTGGAGAGGATATTTCCAAGGTGAAACACACATTGGAGAAGGTGAAAGAATTATCCCCTGACAGTCTTACCGTTCATTCCCTGGCTGTGAAGCGTGCAGCACGCCTGAATATGTTTAAGGACAGGTATCAGGAGATGACATTTGAGAATAACCAGGAGATCATGGATCTGACCCAGCAGACAGCCTATTCCATGGAAATGGGACCTTACTATCTGTATCGTCAGAAGAACATGAAGGGAAATTTTGAAAATGTAGGCTACGCAAAGGTTGACAAAGCCGGGATTTACAATATACTGATTATGGAAGAAAAACAGCCTATCATTGCTCTTGGGGCAGGCGGCTCTTCCAAACTGGTCTTTGACCATGGCAAACGGATCGAACGTGTGGAGAATGTAAAGGATGTTACCAGCTACATTGCCCGTATCGACGAGATGATCGAGAGAAAGCGCACCGGAATTGGAACCTGGTTATAGGAGGGAGGGGAGATTCTTGGAAAAGCTTTCGGAGAATCCGTCAGAAAAATCTGACAGGTTTCTGGAATTTGATCTTTCAGCAGAACTGAAGCACGGAATTGCAGTAAGCAATCTGGCATATGCTTTAAGTCAGGAGTTTGGCCTTCCCCATGAACAGTGCTATGATCTTGCGATTGCGGGAATGCTTCATGATATCGGAAAGCTGAAGCTGAGAAGCTATATTAATGGTCAGGAAAGTAATCCTCTTGTGATCGAGGAGCTGAAATATGTCCGCATGCATTCCACACTTGGTTACGAAGAGCTGAAAGACCAGGGCTATTCAGATTTTGTTCTTGAGAGTATTCTATATCATCATGAAAATTACGATGGAAGCGGTTACCCGTCTAATCTATCTGGCAAGGAGATTCCCATTGGAGCCAGAATCCTTCGGGTATGTGACGTGTTCTGTGCACTGAGCCAGGATCGTTCCTACCGTAAGGCTTTTGATAAGCACACTGTGATGGAATTGATGATAGATGAAATAAAAAACTTTGATCTGGAAGTATTTCTTGCATTTCAAAGAGTAGTACATACCAGAGAAACTGGTTGATAAGGAGGAAACATGGCATTAAAGAAAAAGCCGGTAACCGGCATGAAAGATATTTTACCGAAGGAGATGGAAATCCGTAACTATGTTACAGGACTGATCCGTGAGACATATGGTTCCTTTGGATTTACCTCAATTGAGACTCCAAGTGTGGAGCATATTGAGAACCTGTGCAGTAAACAGGGGGGAGATAACGAGAAGCTGATTTTTAAAATCCTGAAAAGAGGAGAGAAGCTGAAGCTTGACCAGGCGAAAGAAGAGGCTGATCTTGTGGATTCCGGTCTTCGTTATGACCTGACCGTTCCACTTTCCAGATATTATTCCAATAATTCCAATGAACTGCCAGGACCGTTTAAGGCACTTCAGATGGGATATGTATGGAGAGCAGACCGTCCTCAGAGAGGTCGTTTCCGTCAGTTTATGCAGTGCGACATTGACATTCTTGGCGAGCCTACTTATATGGCAGAGATTGAGCTGGTACTTGCTACCACCACGCTTCTTGGCAAGCTTGATTTCCATAATTTCATGATCCGTATTAATGACCGCCGTATCCTGAAGGCTATGGCAGAGTATAGCGGATTCCCGAAGGAGAGCTTTGACACTGTATTTATCATTCTTGATAAGATGGATAAGATTGGTCTTGAAGGCGTAGCGAAAGAGCTGGAAGAGGAAGGCTTTGCAAAGGAGAGCATTGACACTTACCTGGCTATGTTTAAGGAAATCAGCTCAGATATCCAGGGCGTAAGATACTGTAAAGAAAAGCTTGCAGGTGTTCTGGATGAGCAGATCGCAGCTGATCTTGAGACAATCATTTCCACAGTGGAAGCTGTAAAGACCGCAGACTTTAAGATGGCATTTGATCCCACTCTGGTACGTGGTATGTCTTATTATACAGGTCCGATCTTTGAGATTTCCATGGATGAGTTCGGCGGCAGCGTCGGCGGTGGCGGACGTTACGATGAGATGATCGGTAAATTTACCGGAAATAATACGAGCGCATGTGGATTCTCCATTGGATTTGAGCGTATTGTTATGCTTCTCCTTGAGAGAGGATATCAGATTCCTACTGCGAAAGCTAAGAAAGCTTATCTTGTAGAGAAAAACATGCCGTCAGATAAGCTGATCGAGATCTTCCGTCAGGCAGAAGAGGAGAGAAAGACCGGAGTCCAGGTTAATATCTCCATTATGAAGAAAAATAAAAAATTCCAGAAAGATCAGATGGCAGCAGAAGGTTATGCGGAATTTGTGGAATTTTTCAGACGATAAGAAACAGATTTCAGAAGTTGTATTTTGAGAAAGCTGGGGGAAACCCCATAGAATAAGGAGGCGCCTTAAAATGGCTGAGAGTATGCAGGGACTGCACAGAACCTGTCGATGTGCAGAAGTAACCACACAGATGGTAGGCAGCGAAGTAACCCTTATGGGATGGGTTCAGAAAGCAAGAGATAAAGGAGGAATCATTTTCGTTGATTTACGTGACCGCAGCGGAATCATGCAGCTGATCTTCGAGAATGGCTCTATTGATGAGGAAGGCTTTGCAAAGGCTGGTAAGCTTAGAAGCGAATTTGTAATAGCAGTTACTGGAACCGTTGAGAAACGTGGAGGTGCTGTAAATGAAAATCTTGCAACAGGCGAGATCGAAATAAGGGCAAAATCCCTTCGTGTTCTTTCTGAGGCAGAGGTTCCGCCATTCCCGGTTGAGGAAAACAGCAAGACAAAAGAGGATGTACGTCTGAAATACCGTTACCTTGACTTAAGACGTCCGGATCTTCAGAGAAACCTGATCCTGAAAAGCCGCGTAATGCAGCTGACAAGATCCTTCTTTACAAATGAAGGATTCCTGGAAATTGAGACTCCTATGCTTGGAAAGAGTACTCCGGAGGGCGCAAGAGACTATCTGGTACCTTCCCGTGTACATCCTGGCTGCTTCTATGGTCTGCCGCAGTCACCACAGCTGTACAAACAGCTTCTGATGTGTTCCGGATATGACAGATACATCCAGATCGCAAGATGTTTCCGTGATGAGGATCTTCGTGCCGACCGTCAGCCGGAGTTCACACAGATCGATATGGAGCTTTCTTTCGTTGATGTAGATGATGTAATTGATGTAAATGAGAGATATCTTGCATATCTGTTCAAAGAGGTTCTTGGCATTGATGTGAAACTTCCGATTCAGAGAATCACCTGGCAGGAAGCAATGGATCGTTTTGGCTCCGATAAACCGGATATGCGATTTGGCATGGAGCTTCACGATGTAAGCGATGTTGTGAAGAACTGCGGATTCTCCGTATTTACAAGTGCCCTTGAAAATGGTGGAAGCGTTCGTGGTATCAATGCAGAAGGCCAGGGCAGCATGCCTCGTAAGAAGATTGACAAGCTGGTAGAGTTTGCAAAAGGATATGGTGCTAAGGGACTTGCTTATATTGCAATCGCAGAAGATGGCACAAGAAAATCATCCTTTGCCAAATTCATGACAGAGGAAGAGATGGATGCTCTTGTGGCAGCTATGGATGGTAAAGCAGGAGATCTGCTTCTGTTTGCAGCTGACAAGAAGAAACTGGTTTATGATGTTTTAGGAGCACTTCGTCTGGAACTCGCAAAACAGATGGATCTTCTTGATAAAAATGAATACCGTTTCGTATGGGTAACAGAGTTCCCGCTTCTTGAGTGGAGTGAGGAAGAGAACCGTTTCACAGCTATGCATCATCCATTTACCATGCCTATGGATGAGGATATCCCGCTTCTCGATACAGATCCGGGTGCTGTCCGCGCGAAAGCTTATGATATTGTATTGAATGGTAATGAGATCGGTGGCGGTAGTGTCCGTATTCACCAGGATGATATTCAGGAAAGAATGTTCAAAGAACTTGGATTTACTCCGGAAGCTGCCCATGAGCAGTTCGGATTCCTTCTGGATGCGTTCAAATATGGTGTTCCGCCTCACGCAGGACTGGCTTACGGTCTTGACCGTCTGGTTATGCTTATTGCCAAGGTTGACAGTATCCGTGACGTTATCGCATTCCCGAAGGTAAAAGATGCTTCCTGTCTGATGACACAGGCACCACAGCGTGTAAGTTCAGCACAGCTTGATGAGCTGGGACTTGAGGTGGAGAAGGAAGATAGCATTACAGATTAAGTGATATCATACAGAATCGTTGAAAAAGGATTATCTGATAAAAAGATAAAATACCAAAAAGATAAAAAACAAAAATCCTGCCTTGAAATGGCAGGATTTTTGTGTATTACAAACTATTCTTTTTATAGGGAAAGCTGCAAGCGTCAACTTTGGGTGTCTGCATCTTCTACCGGGCTGGAGCTTAAATTACCAAATAATGCCTGACCAAATACAGTCCCGGCATCTTCCAGCTTCCAGGAAGCTCCGTCGTTGATCAGGGTAAACGTGGTTTCCACAGTTTTGGTAGCAGTGCTTTTATCGATGACATCCAGAAGCATGCTGTAGGATTTTTCATAACGCTTCTGGGAGCCGTCTATTACAGCATCTACAGAAGAAAGATAAGTATCAAGCTCTTTTTGATAGTTTTTCAGAATCGCATCACTGTCAAAAGTGGTGATTGTCGCATCAACAGTGGCGTAGTAACCGGAAACAGAAGCTTCGCCTACAGAGTAATCAAAAGAATCATGAACGTGTTCTACCAGTGCATCTGCGAGCTGGATCTTTTCAGAATCACCAGAGCTGGCGATGGAATCAGCATTCAGATAATTGCCAAGTTCGTCTGTGGACATATTTTTCAGGGTATCAAGATATACGGTGAGCGTATCTTCCGGAGAGAGAATATCCGGATCAGTAAGATAATTCATAAGACCGCCGACAAGGTCATTTTCCAATGAATTGTTGCGCCGGATCTCCCAATTTTTTTCCTCATCCTGGGAAGCAGAGAGGGAAATGGTGCAGTTACGCTCTACTGTCTGATAATCATTTGTGCTTAACAATTCCCGGAGCAGGCGGTAACGGTCTTCCAGGGAAAAGGTCTGATCATCTGTCTGGTCAGATGCTGCCAGGGAAATTTCCTGCTTCAGCTGTGCTTTCAGAAAATCTTCAGCAAGTGCGTGGGCGTCCAGTGTAACCAGACGAAGGTCTGCCTGGGCATTTTTTTTGTCCTTGTCAACGTTAACATTCAGAATCTTGTAATCAAAATCCTGGAAAAAGAGAGAGGAGACTTCTTCTATATCAGAGGTATCAGAGGCAGCTTCCGTTTCTTCAGGAAAAAGCTCCTGGTAAGAGATGTATTTCTGTGTGGTGTCGGAATCCAGGTTCTTAAGAAGATCCAGTTCCCGTTTTACTACTTCTTCTATCTTCTTTTCTTCTTTGCCGGTACAGCCGCAGAATAGGAATACACAAAGAAGTAAAAGAAGAAAAAGCAGATATTTTACTGATTTCATACAGTTTCTTTCCTTTCAGGTTATTGGGTAAAAAAGTTTATAAATTTTTTTTATTATACCATTTTTCGGTATAAAAGTCAAAAATCCCTAAAATCTATACGATTTTTCTAAAAAAACAGTGAAAAAATTGTGAAAAATGTATTAGAAACAGAGATTGCGGGCTTTGAATACTTTTCTTTTGAGGCGGAATCTGTTATTATTAACAGGGTAAATGCAGATGACAGAAGAGAGAGGCCATCTGCTATAATTGCAGAAGGTGTTGTAACTGGCTCTGAACAGTTATGAGATGAAAAAAGGATTGCGTTATCGTACAGGAGGTAACCATGAAGAAAAAAGTTTTTGTCGTCGGAGGACTGATCCTTCTTGCAGGAGCTGCAGGCGCCGGTGGCTGGTATTATTATAAACAGAATTACGGTGATTCAGCTTCCGCTTCCGGCGAAGTGGCCTATGTGACGAAGATCAGTACACTTCTTGGTGAGGATTCCGGAGTCATGAACCGGTTCGCAGGAGTTGTGGAACCTCAGGAGACTGTTAAGGTAAATATTGAGAGTGGCAGAACCGTTACGGAGGTTAAGGTAAAGACCGGAGATGAGGTTAAGAAAGGACAGCTGTTATTTGAATACGATCTTAGCAGCATCCAGGACAGTCTGAAGGAAGCGCAGCTGGCACTTGACCGGTTGAAAAATGAGGCCCTCAGCCTTAATGAACAGATCACCACTCTTGAAAAAGAGAAAAAGAAAGCGAATAAGAGCAGCCAGCTTTCTTATACGATCGAAATTGAAACCAATAAGATGAATCTTAAGAAGAATGAATACGATCAGGTAAGCAAGCAGGCGGAGATTGACAAGCTGCAGGCTGCTACCACCAATACGGAAGTGCGCAGCGAGATCGACGGTGTTATCCAGAAAATTGATACCAGCAAGCTGGGAAGTGATGACGGGGATACACTGGATGACAGCATGAGCGCTGATTATGGAAGCTCTGATTCATCGGATAATGCTTTTATTACAATCCTCAGTACCGGCGCATACCGTATTAAGGGTCAGGTGAATGAGCAGAACAGAAATACAGTAGTTCCGGGTTCAGCGGTGATTGTACGTTCCAGGGTAGATGAGAATCAGATCTGGCATGGCACTATGGGAGCTGTGGATGAGCAGAATTCTTCCAACAGCAGCAGTAGTAATTCATACTTGGGAATGTCCAGTGGGGATGATACGACCAGCTCCAGTACCTATCCGTTCTATGTGACATTGGATTCCTCTGAAGGACTGATGCTTGGCCAGCATGTGTACATAGAGATGGATGAAGGCCAGGAGGAACAGAAGACTGGCATCTGGATCGGGGATTATTATATCGTGGACGCGGATACAGACAGCCCTTATGTGTGGGCAGTGGATTCCAAAGGCCGGCTGGAGAAGCGTTCTGTCATCCTTGGACAGCATGACGATAATCTTTCGGAATATGAGATCGCAGATGGCCTTACGGAAGATGACAGTATTGCATTCCCGTCAGACAGTCTTGTGGAAGGTATGAGTACCAAAGATGTGTCTGAGATGACAGATGAAGAACTGGAAAGCGTTGATATGGAAAGTAATATGGATGCCGGGGAATACTCTGATGGAGATATTATGGAACCATTGGATGAGGATTATTCCAGTGCGGATTTTGAATCCGGAGTGGTAGATGAAAATATGGATGCCACTATAGATGGTAAGGATTCATATGATGCATCTGAGGATATTACAGAAGATGATTCATTTGATGACAGTACAGAGGATTTTACGGAGGATACCATTGAAGATCCGGTTATGTACGGTTCCGACGATACGGAGGCAGCGGGATGATACTTGAACTGAAAGGAATTTATAAGGATTACCTGCAGGGGAAAATGACGGTTCCAGTTCTTAAGAATGTGAATTTTTCCATGGAAGAGGGCGAATATGTAGCCATTATGGGACCTTCCGGTTCTGGTAAGTCCACACTTATGAATATAATCGGCTGCCTGGACCAGGCAACCAAGGGAAGCTTTTATCTGGATGGGCAGGACATCAGCAAATGTTCCGAGAATGAGATGTCAGATATCCGTCTGAATAAGATCGGATTTGTATTCCAGAGCTTTCATCTTCTGCCCAGACAGTCCGCTATTTCCAATGTGGAAATGCCTCTGAATTATGCCCGTGTGCCTAAGAAGGAGCGAAGAGAAAGGGCTTTTGCAGCGCTTGACAGAGTCGGGCTTGCAGACCGTGTGGATTTCAGACCGAACCAGCTGTCTGGAGGACAGATGCAAAGGGTTGCCATTGCCAGGGCGATTGTAAATAATCCCAAACTTCTTCTGGCAGACGAACCTACCGGTGCATTGGATAGTAAGTCAGGCAGACAGGTTATGGAGCTTTTCCAGAAGCTGAATGACGAAGGGGTTTCCGTTCTTATGATCACCCATGATGCGGACATTGCAGCGCATGCCAAACGGGTGGTTATGATCCGCGACGGTGAACTGCAGGAAAAGAGGTGATCCTATGGGTAAAGCGAAAAAAGTTATCATAGGAGTTGTGATTACGGCTCTTGTAGGAACTGGCATAGGCGGTGGCCTTATGTATGTGCGTAAGGGAAGCCAGAAAGAGGTTCTGGTAGCAAGTGTCAGTGATCTGGCTGGGGAACGATACGATTCTGATACCACCTTAAGCGGTAATGTTTACGCCAATGCCACCCAAAGAATTTCTGTGGATAAGGATATGATCATTCAGGAAATCTATGTGAGCAAGGGTGACGAAGTGAAACCTGGGGATAAGCTGATCTCCTTTGATATGACACTTGTGGATATGGAACTGAATATAGCCAAACTGAAGCTTCAGAAGCAGCAGCAGGATCTTGCCGCAGCAAAGAAAAGGCTTACAAGTCTTCAAAATGGAGGACCGATCCTGGATACTGATGCATCTTCCGCTGATAATCTGATTGATACCGATACAGATTCGGGGACAGATTCTGGGACAGATTCTGGTTTGGATTCCGGAGATGATTCCTTAGGAGATAATGAGATGTCCTCATTAGATGTGACCGCATCCGATCATTATCTTGCTGCAATCCTGCAGCCTGTGCTTCTGGCAGCAGTTACGGATATCACGGATGGATTTGCAGATAGTCAGGAAGCAGGCAGTCAGGATATGACAGGTCCTGATGACATGACAAGTGTTGTTACTGAAGATGAAAACATGTCAGATAATATGGATGCCGCTGATGGAAGTATGGAAGGAACAGAGGTGGCAGATCCGGGTACGGCTCCAGGGGCTTATGAGGAACCTTCTAATGATGGATTTAGCAGTGGAGATTCTTCTTCCGGGCAGGATGGATTTATTTCCGATGGAAGTGAGAATGGAACAGACGCTTCTCAGGGAACGGATACAAGCCTTGGAAAAAATGAAGGGTTTATAGATGGAGAGGAACCATTTTACCTTACTCTTGATTACGATACAGAGCCTTATCAGGGAACTGGAACAAAAGAGGATCCATATCTGTATCTTTGCTCCAGTGCGAAAGGTAAGGTAAATGTGACCGGAGCTTTCCTGAATAAAATGGCAGGTTATAATGCAGACGGAACGATTCTTCTGCATCCGGGAGGATACTGGTATCTGCTGGAATTTCACCAGAATGATACCATTGCAGACTATACCAACAGAAAGCAGTCCTGTACGGGCTATTATCTGATTGACGGGAATATGCTGTCCAACCCGGTTGACCGTTTCGCAGAGATGGATTTTACACTGGCGGGCGCCCTGCAGTATGAGGATGGTAATGACCAGCCGGATAATCCGGATAACGGTGGCGGAGGAGACGGTGGTGGAGGCAGCGCTTCCTTGTCGCGTTCAGAAGCCATAAAGATCCAGAAGAATCGGATCGCCAGTCTGGAGCTGGATATTCAGGAGAGTGAGATCAATATCAGTAAACTTCAGAAGAAAGCTGACAGACAGCTGATCACAAGTAAGCTGGATGGTATTGTTACGACTGTTGGGGATGCAGCTACAGGAACCAATTCGGAATCCGATGCTTTTATGCTGATAAAGAGTAAAGACGGTTATTATGTACAGGGAACTGTCAGCGAGCTTATGCTTGACCAGGTGCAGGAAGGCACAATGCTGACCTGTAATTCCTATGGTGAAAGCGGATATATGGTTTTCGAGGCAGAAGTAGTGCAGGTGTCTGATTATGCAGTAGATGGAGACAATTCCTATTATTACGGGGATAGCAATCCAAATGTATCCTCTTATACGTTTACGGCTAAGATCACAGATGATTCTGCCCAGGTAAGCGTAGGAGACTGGGTGGATATCCAGCTGGAACAGCAAGCACAGAGCACAGATGGTATTGTACTCTCCAAGGCCTTTGTCCGTACCGAAGACGGTGTAAGCTATGTTTATAAAGATGATAACGGTGTGCTGAAAAAACAGATTGTGAAGGTAAAAGAGAATGTAAATGGCGGTACCTATGTCCTGGTAAGCGGTGGATTGTCTTTTGACGATAAGATTGCATTCCCTTATTCAAAATCAATCAAAGAAGGCATGAAGACGAAAGAAGGATCTCTGGATGAGTTTATGGGATATGATTCCACAGATTATTCCGGTGGTCTTGGTTAAGGAGGGATTTCATGTTTGAAAATATACGTCTGGCATTCCAGGGAATCTGGTCACACAAGATGAGATCTTTCCTGACGATGCTGGGTATTATCATCGGTATTGCTTCTATTATTGCCATTGTTTCCACTATCAAGGGAACCAGTGAACAGATCAAGGAGAATCTGATCGGTTCCGGAAATAATACGGTAAATATCACTTTATCACAAGGTGACAGTGCATACAGTGTGGATTCTTACAGCGATGGTTCGTCAGTCTCCACACCGCTTCTCAGTCAGAGCCTGAAGGATGAAGTGAAAAAAGCAGATCATGTAGAAAATGCCACATTTTTTTATAGCAGAACAGATTACAACAGCAGTGTTTATTATGAGAACAGCAGTTTTTCCGGTGGCAAGGTTTATGGAATTGATATGAACTATCTGGATACCTGCGGATATCAGGTGCGCTCCGGAAGAGGTTTCGTTCAGGCTGATTACGACGGTTTCCGTAAGGTGGCAATGATCGACAGCTATGCAGCAGATACTATGTTTCCAGGAGTGAATCCAATAGGTAAGATTATAGAGATTGGTTCAGAACCGTACACCGTTATAGGCGTTGTACGCCAGTCTACGGACAGTCTTCCAAATATGGAAACACCAAGTGATTTTGACAACTATTATGAAAGTGTGATCGGAACTGTTTTGATTCCCAATAAATGCTGGCCGATCTCCTATAAGTTTGATGAGCCTGAAAATGCCATTATTAAGGTTGACAGTACAGATAATATGAGTGAAGCAGGCTCTGCAGTAGCGAAGATTCTGAATAAATCCATTGATAATACCAATGGAAAGAGCAGCTTCAAATATAAGGCAGATGACGTTATGGAACGTGTCAAGAATCTTCAGAACTTAAGTGAAAGCACCAATTCCCAGCTGATCTGGATCGCAAGTATTTCCCTTCTGGTTGGAGGAATCGGTGTTATGAATATTATGCTGGTATCTGTCACAGAGCGTACCAAAGAGATCGGTCTGAAGAAGGCTATCGGTGCAAGAAAAAAGGTCATCCTGGGACAGTTTCTTACAGAGGCAGCAGTACTTACCAGTGTGGGCGGTATTATTGGAGTTGTACTTGGAATCGGACTTTCCAAGATTGTATCCAAGGTGGCAGGTTCGCCTACTGCGATCAGTGTTCCTGCGATTGTGGGATCCGTTGTATTCTCCATGCTGATCGGAATTATTTTTGGTCTGCTTCCTTCTGTGAAAGCTGCCAACCTGAATCCGATTGATGCACTTAGAAGTGAATAATTGTTAATATTGTTATGAAAATGAACAACCAGAAGTGCAGATTTGATTATTTGTGCGGATGGTTGTTCTTTTTTGCTGTGAAACAGTTCCTATGCTATAATGCTTAGAGAAAATATAGAGATTCCTTTGATAGGGTTGTATAGAACCTTAACAATGGAAGGAGAACTTTTACATGCAGAAATATAAAAAATTTAAGAAAGTAATGTGGGTTTCAACAATGGTATGTCTGGTTTTTACCGGAGCAGGGAGTTTCGCAGGCTGTGGCGGCGATAGTGGAGATATAGTGAAAGAACCTGAAAATGGTGGAAATGCTGCTGATGGTATGACTGGTTCCGATAAGGACAGGGCAATGGGACGCTATCTGGAAGAGAAACTGACAGTACCAAAAGATTGCGAAGGGATTTCCAGCCTGCAGGTTATGGAAGATGGCAGCCTGGAAATGTTAGTACGGAACAGCGACTATCAGCTGGTTCTTTATAAATCCACGGATCAAGGTAAGACCTGGCAGGAAGAGGAAAAACTGGAAAGTCTTTTCGGTCTGGAAGAAGACTCTTTTTATAATGTGGCGCTTGGAAAAGATGGAAGCATTCTGGGCGGCGTGTTCATTGAAAATGAGAGCGACACAGTTGGCATGGATTACTATTATTGTCCTACTGGCGGGGAGGGAAGAAAGCTTGAGCTTGGAAATGCAGTGGATGGAACTTTTGCCTGGAGTATGGCAATCGGCACAAATGGCAATCTGTTCTTGCAGCTTACAGGAAAAGGCATTCTGGAGATTGATCCTGCAGATGGCAGTGTAGTTCATGAGTATGAAAAAGGAAAGCATACAGATTATATGGGTGTGACATCTGAGGATTTGACCGTAATTGCGGATGGAGATGTCCGTTATTATGATATCGCTTCCGGTAAGCCGGCGGATGGAGGAGAAGCGTTGACTGAGCAATTGAAAAAGACACCTTCTAATCTGGAATTTGGAAATTCCTTCGGTACGTCTTTAATGTTCATGGATGGAGATGAGGAAGGAACTTTGTTTTATGTGGATAGTACGGGACTGTACCGCTACGCATTTGGCGGTAATGTGATCGAGCAGGTGATCGACGGAAGCCTGAATTCCTTAAGTTTCCCCAACAAGGCTTTTAACTGTATTACCCAGGACAAAGATGGAAAAATCTATCTGGGAGTGTCCGATTACGATTCCGGTACAATGGGAGGTGAACTGCTTTCCTATACATATTCAGCAGATACTCCCACAGTGCCGGATACTGAGCTTACCATTTATTCCCTGGAGGACAATTCCAGTATCCGTCAGGCAGTGGCCTTGTTTCAGAAAAAATATCCGGATATATATCTGACTGTGGAAACAGGAATGACAGGAGATGACGGAGTAACCCGTACGGATGCCCTGAAAACCTTGAATACAGAGATTATGGCAGGAAAAGGACCGGATATTCTGATCATGGACGGGATTTCTTCAGATGCTTATGTAGAGCAGGGAATGCTGGAGGATTTAAGCGGTGTTTTGAAAGATGCAGGAATCCTTTTTAACATTCAGGACACATATACAGAGGCGGATGGAAGTATCTATGAAATGCCGGTAAAATTTGGAATCCCTATGATGGAAGGACAAAAAGAAGATGTAGATGGGGTAACTGACCTGACCTCTCTGGCAGATGTGGCTGAAAAACATAAGGACGAGTATGGCCTGTCTGATGGGAATTTGTATAGGTTCCCATTTGCCTATTCTTTATATTCGAAAGCATTGTTAGAACAGTTTACAGATAATAATTCTGCTGCATGGATGAAATCAGATGGGACATTGGATGAAGAAAAAGTGAAGGAATTCCTGGAGCAGATGGGAAGAATTTATCAGGCAGGAAAGGATGGAGCAGAAGAAGTTAAGGCAACATATCCTCAGGCATTTGATGAAAGTGAACAGCCTGACTATGTCCGGAGTTACGGAATTGCCGGGGAAAATGTTGCGTTGTTTTCCGGAAACTGCCTGTTTGCAGTTGGCGGTGTTTTTTCACCCTATGATTTTGCATCTGTAGTTTCTTTTTCAGAGTTGACAGAAAATCAGGAATATAAGCTTTGGAACGGTCAGGCTTCTGATTATTATATTCCGGTAAATAAAATAAGCGTTAGCTCCAAATCAGCGCAGAAGGAAAAAGCACTGGAATTTGTTAAGTATCTTTTTTCAGAAGAAGGACAACAGATCTCAAAGAACGATGGCTTTCCGGTTGTGGAAAAGGTATACGATGGAGATGACTATTGGAATCTGGGAGAAGAAGGAACTGTGTTGGCTTCTGGTGGAGGTACAAACAATCTCACTGGTCAGGAGACTAATTATGAGATTAAAGTTCCATCTGCTGATCAGATAAATGAATTTAAGAAACTGGGAAAAACACTTACAACCCCGATTCTGGACAATGGGATCATTACCAGTGCGGTCTGCGAGAACGGAGTGCGGTACCTGAATGGCGAAATTGGTCTTGAAGAGGCAGTAAATGCAGTGATACAGCAGGTGAATCTGTATCTGGCAGAGTGAATTGTAACGTGTACCAGACAGAAATAAGATTGGATGATAAGAAGGGCATAGCCTGTAAATATACAGGCTATGCCCTAGTATGGAGAGTGTGAAATGTTTAAAAAATTACACAGGCAAATGACCGTATTTTCAGCGTTGATCACAAGTGGAATTCTGATCCTGATGGCAGTTTCCTGCCTTGTGATCTCAGAGCGTGGGCTTACCCGCAATAGTTATGAAAGATTTTTGAATAATGGAAATTCCTGTGTAGCTTACCTGGAAAACCAGACTATTCTTTCACATAAATGGATTCTGGAAGCAAAGCAGGAATATGGGGTAGAGCTTCGGATTCTGAATAATGGAAAAAAACTGTATTTTGATAAAATGAATGAAAAAAGTGAAAATGCAGAAGAAACTCCCAGTGAGGATTTCTCTGATAGGGACGGAAAACTTTCCACGGAAAAAATGTTGGAGGAGGCTGCCAGAATTTCCAGGGAGGAACAGGGGCTGGATGTGGAATATACAGGAAGCATTTCCATTCCAAAAGAGGTTTATTTTCAGACCACAGATTTTTATGCATGTACCGCCCTGATTCCAAAGGGAAATGGGGTGCTGAGCCTGGTTCTGGTATATCCTCTTGACGGGTTAGAGGCACAGATTTTTCATCAGAGGATTTTATTTGCAGGGCTGGTGCTGATCGCTATTCTGATTTTAATAGCGTTTTCCTGGTTTTTTACGGGAAAAATGCTGCGGTCATTGGAGGAGAACCGAAAGAAACAGACTCAGTTCATTGCTTCCGCATCTCATGAACTTCGATCACCTCTGGCTGTGATCTTATCCTGCGTGCAGGTGATGGAAAAAGATTCCGGAGATAGCGGAAAACTTTTGCAGACTATAAAAAGCGAAGGAAACCGAATGTCTATGCTGGTTGGTGATATGCTTTCCCTTGCAAATGCGGATAATAAATCCTGGAGCATTACGAAATCAGATTGCGAGCTTGATACACTGGTTCTGGATACTTATGAAAAATATGAACCACTTTTGCATGAGAAGAAGATTTCCCTGAAAGTGATTTTGCCAGAGGAACCTCTTTCCGTCTGCAAATGTGACAGCGCAAGAATAAGCCAGGTGCTTGGGATTCTTCTGGATAACGGAGCAAGCTATGTGCCCGCAGAGGGAAAGATGAAAATGGGCGTAGAAGAGAAGGAAAAGTATTTTAAGATTTACGTGCAGGATAACGGCCCCGGAATTTCTAATGAAAATAAGGAAGCGGTGTTCCAGAGATTTTACAGGGCCGATCCGGCAAGAAAGGATAAGCAGCATTTTGGACTTGGACTTTGCATAGCCAAGGAGATCGTGATGCTGCATAAAGGAAGTATCCGTATCGAGGATACACCAGGTGGCGGAAGCACCTTTGTGATAAAGCTGCCGAAGTAGCAAAATTTTCCATAAATCATGACGTACATTCTGCAGAAAGCCTTTTTAGGATGAGCTCTAGTGATATACCTGGAGTTGATATCCTACACCTCGTACAGTTTTCAGAACCAGAGTGCTGCCTACGGATTTCAGACGGCGTCGGAGAAAATGGATGTAGTTATCCAGATTGCCATCCTCTACGTCAGAATCCAGTCCCCATACACGGGAGAGCAGAAGGGTGCGGGGCAGAACTTGCCCGGGATTTCTAAGAAATACTTCCAGGAGTGCACTTTCACGGCCGGAGAGAGTGCACTCTTTTGTGTCCCTGGTGAGATGTCCGCATTCAGGATCAAAAGCAATATCGCCCAGTTTCAGAAGATTGGGCTCTCCCCATTTTCCTGGGCGACGCATAATACTGTGAATTCTTGCAAGAAGCTCTTCAAAGGCAAAAGGCTTGACCATGTAGTCGTCAGCCCCGCAGTTCAGGCCTGTAACCTTGTCTTCCAGCTCCCCAAGCGCCGTAAGAAAAATGACAGGGGTAAAAATGTGTGCTGCTCTGGCTGCCTTTAAAACATGGGCGCCATCCATGGAAGGAAGCATACGGTCCAGAAGTACCAGGTCGTACATGTTTTCCTGCATATAATATAGTCCTTCAGCACCATCTAAACACACGTCTACTGTGAAATTTTCTTTTTCTAGTGCAAGCTTCGTAAGCTGTGCCAGATCTTTGTCATCTTCTATTATTAAAATTCGCATAAAAAACTCCATATATAAATATTCGTACCAGTACAGTGTTCTATTCATTCAGTAATTATACGCGTTAATCTCTAAAATGTCTCTAACAGAATGTGTGCACAGCAAGATAAAAATGAAAACGATTGCTTTAAAAGTTAGAGAAAAAATAGAGATTCCCCTGCTATTCTCATTTTATCAGATAAATCATAAGAATGGCTACCTGCAAATAGTTGCCTGAAAAGAGGAATCGTTGTGAAAAGAAAATATGCCATCAAAGGATTTTTATTTATTCTTCCAAGCTTTACCGGAATCTGTCTGTTCTGGTTAATCCCTTATGGGGATGTGATACGCCGTTCTTTTTGCGAATCAGTAAATGGGACATTTATTGGACTTAGAAATTACCAGATGATATTTTCCAATAAGGCATTTCTTCTTGCCGGGAAAAACACGCTCCGTTTTTTGGCAACCAGTATTCCGCTGCTGGTAATTCTGTCACTGATACTTGCAGTCCTGCTAAATGGACTGAGAAAAAATGCGAAGCAGTTGCTGAAAACAGCATTTCTGTTGCCTATGGCTATACCGGTTGCGTCTGTAGCTATTTTATGGAAAATCCTGTTTAATGGACAGGGAATTTTGAATCATATTCTGGAATTATTATCATTGAAAACCGTTGACTGGCTGAATACAAAGGCTTCTTTTGGAGTGCTGGTGATCAGCTATATATGGAGAAATCTGGGATATGATATTGTGTTGTGGCTGGCTGGTCTTTCCACAATTCCGGAAACTTTTTATGAAGCTGCGAAAGTTGACGGAGCAGATGCATGGAAATGTTTTTCACAGATCACGGTTCCAAATCTTTTGCCTTCTTTTTTTACGATTGCGGTTTTGTCACTGTTAAATGGTTTCAAGGTGTTCCGGGAAGCTTATCTGGTTGCCGGAGATTACCCTCAGGAAAATATGTATCTTCTTCAGCATCTGTTCAATAACTGGTACAGAGATCTTGCTATGGACAAAATGGCAGCTGCTGCTGTAGTCACCGGAATATCAATTATGATTCTTGTTCTCTTACTGCAAAAAGCATGGGAAAGAGAGGATTAGAAAGTGAAAAAAATAACCTGTTTTTTTCTTGCAATTTTAGCTTTTATTTTTGTATTTCCCATTTTGTTTCTGGCAGCAGGCTCCATTATGGGAAATAATGAACTGACAGATATGCTGCTTCCGGTAATGATGGAAGGTGTGAAGGGGTATGATTCCTGGAAACTGTTTCCGGAATATCCTACATTAAAACATTATGTGGAAGTGCTTATGGATTCACCGGAATTTTTTGTTATGTTCTGGAACTCTGTGAAAATTACGACAGGTGCACTGATAGGAGAGCTTCTGGTCGGAATGCCTGCTGCATGGGGCTTTTCTAAATTTGATTTTCCAGGGAAAAATATACTATTTACTTTATATATAGCACTGATGATGATGCCTTTTCAGGTTATGCTTCTGGGTAATTATCTGGTGCTGGACAAAATCGGGCTTCTTGATTCGCTTTGGGGGATTATTCTTCCGGCGTTTTTTTCTACATTTCCCATATTTATCATGTACCGCTTTTTTAAAGGGATTCCCCTGGCGCTTCTGGAAGCTGCAAGACTTGACGGTGCAGGTGAGCTCAGACTGTTTTTTATGATTGCCATCCCCTTGGGCTCACCTGGCGTCATTTCTGTCATTGTACTGGGATTTCTGGAATATTGGAATCTGATCGAACAGCCTATGGCATTTTTGAAAACAAAAGAATTGTGGCCGCTGTCTTTGTATCTGCCGAATATTGATCTGAAACAG
This sequence comes from Blautia sp. HCP3S3_H10_2, assembly GCF_052122375.1. NCBI lineage: Bacteria > Bacillati > Bacillota > Clostridia > Lachnospirales > Lachnospiraceae > Blautia > Blautia sp. HCP3S3_H10_2. Next base: position 203,921 of record NZ_JBQKCL010000006.1, on the reverse strand, counting down.
GCGGGCGTTGCATTTGCTGCATCCATAGTGGCTCTTGTTCCAGCTGTTTTAGTGTTTCTGGCAGGACAGGATTATCTGGAGCAGGGGATTATTTCTACGGCCGTGAAAGGATAGGAAAAGGGCTGTTATTGAGATTGGAAAAAGGAATAGGATGGAGATTGTCATGAGAAAAAAATTAATTCATGCGGCGGGCATTTTCTTTGCGGTTATGCTGCTTTTCACTGTTTTATCAAGAGTTTCAGACTCTGTAAATGTAATACAGATCCAGATAAAGAATCCGGCAAATCAGATGATCACCCATGAGGTAAGCGGTACAGGAAAAGTGGAAAGCAGTCAGGAGATGGCCGTGTTTGTTCTGGAAAATATACAGGTGGAACAGGTGATGGTGCACCCGGGACAGGCGGTGAAAAAAGGGAACACCTTAATGACACTGTCAGAGGAAAGTATTCAGGAAGCAGCAAAAAAACTGGATGATAAAATAAAAACGTTGGAGGGACAGGCGAAAGACATTGAAAGCCAGAAAAAGGTAAACGCTCAGAAGCGGGCGGTTCAGCAGGCCTGGGCTGGTAATTCTTATGATCTTGCAGTACAAAGCGGAAATGTTTCCGTAGACAATGCAAGGGAAGAACTGCAAGTTGCCCAGCAGCGCCTGGATGAATTTTATCAGGAAAAGGAAGCAAAAACCTGGGGGGATGATTTAAGTGGATTTACAGATGGCACTGACACAGATACAAGTGGTTGGATGGAATCCGATAATTCCGCCAAGGAGAGTGATACCGCTACGGAAACCGCTCTTTTGGATGACCTGCGTTCAAAGCAGGAGACACTGAACCAGGCGATTGCAGGAAGAAACCAGGCACTGGCAAGTGCAGGACGGGAAGTATCCGATGCCAATGAACCTGAAGCTTCGGACAGTACCTTGGAAAATACCCAAAGAGAACTGGAAAGTGCCAGAGAAGACAGAGAAAAAGTGACAGTGCTTCAGAATACAGAAGGTGTTATTTCCTCCCCGGTTACTGGTGTATTAAAAAATCTGTCTGTGCAAACAGGAGATATTACAGGACAGACAGCAGCTGCAGTTCTATATTTCTCAAACGGAGAGCTTAGAATGACCGGTACTATTTTAAAAGAAGATAGGAAATATGTGTCGGCAGGTGCTGACGTGAAAATAACAGATTATAACAATAATGATATTTCTGGTGCAACTGTAGAAAATGTGGTTGAAAATGAGGCGGATAGTGACAGCTGTGATTTGTCAATTGTTGTACCTGATGACAGCATGTCTATTGGACAGAGCGGAGATTTTTCCATATCAAAGGATTATGGCCCTTATTCCTGCTGTGTCCCTCTTTCAGCCTTGTACTCAGAAAATGGGAAAGACTATGTGTATGTTACAGATACAGAAAATACGGTACTTGGAACGGTTATGACCGCAAGAAAAGTAGAAGTTACAGTGAAAGATAAAAATCAGATTACTGCAGCACTGGAAGAAGGAACTCTTTCCACAGACCAGGCAGTGATCGTACAGGCGGACAGGACGCTGGCAGATGGCAGCAGAGTGAGAATCGCTGAGAATTAAATAGAAAGCAGTACGGCAAAAAATGAAAAATTATATTTCTAAATATGTGAAAGTGACTGTGACAGTATTGCTGTCAGCAGCCTTCTTTTATTTCGGAATGAAGGATTATGTGAATGTGGGAAAAAATAATATTGCTGTGGCTGAGTTATACGGAACTTATCCTGCGGTAAGCCAGGCAGAGGAACTTTTTGAAGAATATCAGAATGGTGATGAAATTACAGATATCTGCTTTGTATGGAATGGAGGCGTTCAGGAGATAAAAAATCTCCGGTATTCCAGACCGACAAATGCGAATGTGACAGGCGTTGTGGGACTGGCAGCACTATATGACCGGCAGGCTGCTGTACTTGACGGAAATGATGAGAAGGGATGTGTGATTGACCGGACTACAGCCCTGGAGCTATTTGGCAGTGAAGATTGTGTGGGAAACCAGGTGGCTGTGGGGGAAAATATTTATGAAGTGAGAGGCGTGGCATCCTGGAATCAGCAAATACTTCTTATTCGTCCTTCGCAGAAAAATCGAATCTGTACACAGGTCCTGATTCGCAGCAAAAAGGGACAAAGTCTGGAGAGTGCTGCTTCTTCTTTTCTCATGGGAAACGGACTGTCTGGAACGTTGGTGGATGACAGCTGGCTGGACATGATTTTGCCCTGGTTTCCAGTGGCTTTTCTTGTCATGCTCACAATTACAGTTTCGAAATGGGAGCATATGTTTATAATTTCTGCTCTTAAATTGGAGTATCGTTTAAGTGGTTTTATTTTGAGAATTTTGCCGTGGGGAATCTGTTTTTTTCTTTCAATCTTCCAAAAAGCATGGCACAGGTGGAAAGGCTGGTAAGCGGAACCGGCTGTATGGCAAAATGTGGCGCGGCTGCATTGCTTGCCATACTTGCGGCGGTTATGGATGTTTAGAGCCTGCGTTTTGGGGTGTTTTGCCAAAAGAATTTTACAGAAAAAGAAATATTTTGTTACATTTTTTTTGAGACTTTTCTCTAAAGTGTTTGCCAGACGAGAGTCCAGGTATTATAATAGACTGTAAGACCTTAAATTAGGATTAAGGATTTATACGAGATAAGGAGAGATTGAATGAGCAAAATTGCCATTGTAACGGACAGTAACAGCGGCATTACACAGGAGGAAGGACGCAGACTGGGAGTGTCTGTTATTCCTATGCCTTTTTTTATTAATGAAAAGATGTATCTGGAGGGAATCACTCTGAGACAGGAGGAGTTTTACCAGTGGCTGAAGTCTGACGCATCCATTTCCACATCACAGCCAAGTCCTGGAGAGACTATGGGATTGTGGGATAATCTTCTGAAAGAATACGATGAGATCGTACAGATCCCTATGTCAAGCGGTCTTAGTGCTACCTGTGCCACGGCTCTGGGGCTTGCCCAGGAATATGAGGGCAGAGTACATGTGGTAGACAATCAGCGTATTTCCGTAACCCAGCGACAGTCTGTGGAGGACGCGATTGCTCTTCGGGATGCAGGGAAGAGCGGCGTCCAGATCAAGCAGATCCTGGAAGAAGAGAAGTTTAATTCCAGTATCTATATTACTCTGGAGACTTTGAAATATCTGAAAAAGGGCGGAAGGATCACACCGGCTGCAGCAGCTATTGGTACGGTACTGAACCTGAAACCGGTATTACAGATTCAGGGAGAGAAGCTGGATGCATTTGCCAAGGTAAGAGGCAAGAAGCAGGCCAGACGTACGATGATCAAGGCGATGAAGGCAGATTTTGAGGATCGTTTTGCACAGTTTGTAAAGAATGGGGAAATGTGTCTGGAGGCTGCATATACAGGTAATCCAGAAGAGGCGGCAGAGTGGAAGCAGGAGATGCAGGAAGCATTTCCTGGGATGGAGATTCATATGGATCCATTGTCACTTAGTGTAGCATGTCATATCGGATATGGCTCTCTGGCAATTGCGTGTTCCCGGAAGGTGACCGTGTAAAGATTAAGAAGTTTTAGGAGGATTTATGAAAAAACTTACAGACTATATGGCAGAAGAGCTTTCTGCCGCATTTGAAAAAGCAGGATATGATCCGTCCTACGGTAAAGTAGGTGTTTCCAACCGTCCTGACCTTTGTGAATATCAGTGCAATGGTGCCATGGCAGGTGCCAAGGCATATAAGAAAGCTCCGTTTATGATCGCAGATGACGTAGTTGGAAATCTGGCAGACTCCCAGGTATTTTCCATGAAAGAAATGGTAAAGCCAGGATTTATCAACCTGAAGGTCAGTGAGGATTTTCTTGCAGAATATCTGAAAGAGATGGAAAAAGATGAGAAGCTTGGCGCGGATACTGCGGCTGAGCCGAAGACGATCGTAATTGACTACGGCGGACCAAATGTTGCCAAACCTCTTCATGTAGGACATCTCCGTTCAGCAATCATCGGAGAGAGCATTAAGAGAATCGGCCGCTTCGTAGGTCACAAGGTGATCGGTGATGTTCATCTTGGAGACTGGGGACTTCAGATGGGACTGATCATCACAGAGCTGAAGCACAGACAGCCGGATCTTGTATATTTTGATGACAGCTATACAGGTGAATATCCGGCTGAGGCACCGTTTACCATCAGTGAGCTTGAGGAGATTTATCCATGCGCCAGCGGCAAATCCAAAGAGGACGAGGCATATCGTCAGGAAGCTCTGGAGGCGACCCATCTTCTTCAGCAGGGTAAGCCTGGATACATGGCTCTGTGGAATCATATTATGAATGTTTCCGTGACAGACCTTAAGAGAAACTATGCCAACTTAAATGTAACCTTTGACCTCTGGAAGAAAGAGTCTGACGCTCAGCCATATATCCCGGATATGGTAGAGAAGATGAAAGAGCAGGGCTTTGCATATGAAGATCAGGGAGCTCTTGTAGTAGAGGTAAAAGAGGAGACAGACACCAAGGAGATTCCTCCTTGCATGCTGCTGAAATCTGACGGGGCTTCTCTTTATACCACCACAGACCTTGCGACTATCGTAGAGCGTATGAAGCTGTTCCATCCGGATGAGATCCTTTATGTTGTTGACAAGCGTCAGGAGCTTCACTTCATTCAGGTATTCCGTTGTGCGAGAAAGACAGGTCTGGTAGAAGATGACACCAAACTTTCCTTCCTTGGCTTTGGTACCATGAATGGAAAAGATGGCAAGCCTTTCAAAACAAGAGAAGGCGGCGTTATGCGTCTGGAGAACCTGATCGCAGATATTGACGAGGAAATGTTCCACAAGATCGTGGAGAACAGAAGTGTGAAGGATAAGGATGCCAGAGATACAGCCAAGATCGTAGGTCTTGCAGCAATCAAGTACGGCGATCTTTCCAACCAGGCGACCAAGGATTATATTTTCGATGTAGACCGCTTTACCTCCTTCGAGGGAAATACAGGTCCATATATTCTTTACACCATCGTCCGTATCAAGTCTATTCTGAACCGTTACATGGAAGAGGGCGGAAAGCTTGATGCAGGGCAGCTTCTTCCGGCTTCCAACAGCAGTGAGAAGAACCTTATGCTTCAGCTGAGTGGATTTGGAAGCATGATCGAGAGCGCATTTGAGGAGAAAGCACCGCATAAGATCTGCGCGTATATTTATGATGTTTCCAATGCGTTTAACAGCTTTTACCATGAGACCAAGATCCTCAGCGAGGAGAATCAGGCGCAGAAGGAATCCTATATCCGCCTTCTTGTGCTGACCAAGAGAGTGCTTGAAACAAGCATTGATCTGCTTGGATTTGAGGCTCCGGATAAGATGTAATATAATTTTTTTGAGGGCTGTACCTGCCGGAGCGTGTTTGGAAAATTTTTTCAAACACGCTCTGATAACTGGCGGGATGCGGCTCTCTTTCTTTATCTGGACAACTGGATAAAGTCCTTGTAAGGCGTTTTTTGAAACGCTGACTTTCTGATGTTTAATAGATTTTCTAAAATTTTTATAAAGTACTTTTCGTAGACTTCCATTGATGTTATAATTCAGATTACATTCTTTCGTGACTTCTTTATGGAAGGCACACATTTCATAAATTTTATTTCAAGTGTTTATCACAAGCCAGAAGTCACTGGCGGGATTCAAGACTTATGCTTTATAAACTTATTATATGGTGTCAGGGGCAAAAGCTTTATGGTGTGGCAGAAACAGCTTTTAGAACTTTTGGTCGCTGAAATCATTGGATTCATGTTGTTTTGAGAAAAAAGAGGTGGTTAAGATTAATCTTACAGGTATGATATTGAAAAGGCGTTACTGCATCCTGGAGGAAGCTGGCTCTGGCGGCGAGGGGCATTTGTATCTTGCCAGGGATATGGAGCTTGGAAATTACTGGGCAGTGAAAGAGCTGCCTATTGGGAAAAAAAGAGAAGCAAGGCTGCTGCGGCTTCTGGAGCATCCATCGATTCCAAGAATGGTGGATTACGTGGAAAATGGAGACTACTGCTATCTGGTGATGGAATATATCCGGGGAAAATCCCTGGGAAAAATGCTGGAAGAAGGGCATGTGTTTTTGGCAGAAGAGCTGTTGTCCTATGGGGATACTGTACTTCAGGTTCTGGAATATCTTCACAGGCAGAAGCCGCCAATTTATTATGGGGATCTGAAACCGGATAATCTGATGCTTTCAGATTCCGGAAAGCTGTATGTGGTAGATTTCGGAAGTGCGGTGTTTGGGTTCGGAGAAAGCCAGCGGATCTGTGCAGGAACAGAAGGCTTCGCGGCGCCTGAGCAGTATGAAGGTAAGATAAACGAAACAAGTGATCTGTATGCCCTGGGAAAAACATTTCAAAAGCTGATCGGGAAACACTGGCTCCCGGTTTTCTGGAAGATGCCAGGGGTATTCCTGTTTATTTACCGCTGTGTACAGCCACAGGAAACCAGAAGGTTCAAAAGTGCTATACAGGCCCGGAAAATGCTTTGCCACATAGAAAAGAGAAAAGGGCTTGCCCGGAAAAATATAGCGATGGTGCTTGGAACAACAGGTGTATTGCTGATGGCAGGATTATTGTTAGGAGGGCAGGAAAAAAAGCCTGATTTTGAAACCGCATTGGCAGTGGTGACAGAAGAGTATTATGGGTTGGAACAAAGCGAAGATAAATCTGCCAGGTGTGCACAAATAGAAGAGGGATTGCAGAAACTGCAAAAAGAATTTACGAAAGATGAGGAACAGCAAAAATTGCTGCTTTTACTGGCGGCAAATGCGGAGCTTCAAAGAGAGTGGGAAAAGGCAGCCGTGTATTATGAGCAGTTACTTTTGTATGCACCGGAATTTGCAGAGGGGTATGGGAAATATGGGTTGTTCCTTTTGCGAAGAGGACAGGAGAGTTCCAGCAGAAGGCTTCTGGCAGCTTATAAACAACGGAAAATTGCTGAAGAAAATTGCAAAAGTATTGAAATATGGGAGTGGCGGCTAAGTGGGGAGGGAAAAAATGAAGGCGGGAGATGAAAAGAAAACAAAGCAAAGCCTGGAAAAAGGAGTAATTGCGGCAGTATGCGTGATGATATTGAGCAATTCGGTCTGTGATCAGATATATGCAGGAGAATTTGGCGGTTTTGATATTGATATCGGGGGAGAACAGGATATCCTGGAGAACTGGGAGGACGAAACCGGAGTGAATCCAGAACCTGACGGAGCAGAAGAAAGCAAAGAGAATAATAAAGAAAATAATAGCGAAAAAAATAGTAATGGAGAAAACAGTAACAAAGAAAATAACAGCAAAGAAAATAACAGCAAAGAAAATAGCAACAAAGAAATGGGAAGTGGAGAAGGTAATACAGGTGGTGAAAGTACTGCAAAGGGAGAAGACGCTGGAACTGCAGGAAACGTAGAAAATAGCCGGAATAGCGGAATGGCAGGAACAATAGAAAGTACGGAAAAAAACGATGGTATAGAAAAAAGCAATAGCAAAGAAAAAAGCAATAGCAAAGAAAAAAGTAATAACAAAGAAAAAAACAATAATGCAGAAAACAAAAGGGTAGAAACCAGGGAAATCACAGCAAATGAAGACAAGGAACAGGATAGTAGCGGGAAAATTAAACTGGAAAAGTCCAGTGAGAAAAAAGACACAGGAAAAACAAACACAGGCAAAATAAACATAGCCAGTTATATGAAAACTACAGCACTTGGAGCAGCTGCTTCAGGCATTGGCATGACCAGAATCTCTCCGAAATTAAAATTTTATAACAATATTAATGAAATGAATAAAGATAAAGAAAAAACAGATGAAAACAATAACAAAATCAATATGCATAATGAAGACGAAAATATTGCCGGAAAAGAAGAACATAATAGAACTCTGTTTTTTAAACATGAAAAACAACCACTTGCAAATGAATTTCCAGAGATCCGGATCTTGAGAGAAGCAGAATACGAGGATATTTCGATTCTATCCTTACGCCTGAATGGAAAAGAAGCCTGTTGGCATCAGAAAGGCGATACGATCATTTTGAATCAGCCGGTTACCGAAAAGAAAAATGTGATAAAGCTTGTAGCCCTGGTAAATGGAGCCTGGCTGGTGGAAATGCCAGTGTGGGAATTTTAACGATCAGAGCCAACCTGGATCTAGCTTTGCTGTCTGGACGATATAGAAAAATAATGTTATAATAAACAACCACAAAAAGGAAAAGATTTATAAAAACACATAACAGGACAGGAGGCAAAGCACAGATGTATAAAGCGATTTTATTTGACCTGGATGGAACCCTCACAGACTCCGGAGAAGGCATTACCAAATCTGTACAGTATGCTTTGGAAAGAATCGGAAAACCAGAACCGGATCTACAGAAATTGCGTGTGTTCGTAGGACCGCCGCTTATAGAACAGTTTGAAGAATATGCAGGGATTGATGAGAAGACTGCCAGAAGGGCAGTAGAAATCTACAGAGAAAGATATGCGCCAATCGGCATTTACGAAAATGAACTGTATCCTGGAATTGAAGACATGTTAGCAGGGTTGAAAAATAGAGGATACAAAATAGGAATTGCTTCCTCTAAACCGGAGAATTTCGTAAAAATCGTTGCGGAATATTTTCATATAGAATCTTATTTTGATGAGATCGTGGGAAGCGAGCCGGAAGGTGGACGGACCAACAAGACAGAGGTGATTGAGGAAGCTCTCAGAAGAATGGGACTTACGGATCACAGGGATCAGGTGATCATGGTCGGAGACAAAGAACACGATGTCTTTGGGGCACGGCGTGCAGGACTTGAATGCATTGCTGTTTCCTATGGCTATGGAACAAAGGAAGAACTGGAAAATGCCAGGCCGCTAAAAATTGTCAATTCGGCTGAAGAAATTCTGGATTTTTTCGCATAAGCCCCAGAAGAAAGCAGAGAAAACCGTTATTAGCATGGAAGTGCTTGTATCCGGTGGGAATTCACTTTGCGATTTCCCAGATCTTATCCTATCTGGGAATGTATCTTCTGGTATGGCGGACTGGTGGGGATATAAATGCGTATTATCAGCAGGCACTTCTGCTTACCGGGCTGACTGGGATTCTGGCTGCAATTCCCTGTATGCTGCTTTATAAAAAGGATCACAGCAGAAGAGAAGAAACAGGAATCCTGAGCCTGGCATATCGGCCGGCTGAAGGAGAAATGGGCGATAGACAGGAAAATGGGAAACCGTCTGCGGCTGGCCGGCGGCTTCGCTTTCTGGAAATACTCAGCTTTCTTGTTGCCGGGGCTTTTCTTGGCCAGTATGGAAACATTCTGGTGGGGCTTTTCCAGCAATATCTGGATCCTGAAGTTTACCAGGAAACCCAGCCCCTGATCTCGGATGGGAAAAGTATCTGGAGCCTGATCTTCTGGATGGGGATTGTGGCGCCATTTGCAGAAGAAGTCATTTTCCGCTGGATGGTATTTCTCCGTATGAGGGATAATATGCGTGTGATTACAGCTGCATTGTTGTCCGGACTGGCATTTGGAATTTACCATATGAATCTGCTGCAAGGAGTATATGCTACCGTTCTTGGTGCGATTTTCGCCCTGATACTGGAGTGGAGTGGGAATCTATTCACAAGTGTGCTTCTTCACATGGGAGCGAACATCTGGAGTCTGATCGTCAGCGATGTGATGGTGTATATGCTGGATCATATGGGAGCGTCCTCTGTGATCACATTAAATCTGCTTCTTGTATTTGCGGGGGCTTATGGAATCTGGAATTGTTATAAAAAGTATCAGAAACGTGGTTGTACGCGGATGATATAGGTGTATGGATGAAATTTGGATATTCGTAACGTATATATAAAATCAATAGAAGACTTTTTTACGGTGTTTTCGCTCATGGTGAAGTGGAATGCAGTAAGAAAGTCTTTTTTTAGAAACATTTAAGAATTGCATGTATTGAATTCCTGATATCCATGTGCTATTCTAAGTGTATTAAACGTATTAATACACTTAGAAAGGAGGAGGCCTGTCTATGATCGTTTTAGATTATCAGGACCGGAGGCCACTGTACGAACAGGTGGAGGAGAAATTCCGGCATCTGATCTTAAACGGAGTCTTGGAACCGGGTTCCCGGATGCCATCTGTAAGGCAGCTTGCAATGGATCTGTCGATTAATCCGAATACCATTCAGCGTGCCTATATGCAGTTGGAGCAGGAAGGGCTGATCTATCCGGTGAAGGGAAAGGGGAATTTCATAGCGGATAGTGAAGAAGTACGAAGAATCAGCATAGATTCCTATACAAAAGAGCTGAAAACCCTAATACAGAAAGGAAAGGCAATGGGAATGGACGAGGAAGAACTGATCTATATTATCAGGGAGTGTTACAAGGAGGAGAAGCCATGATAGAAGTCAGAGAATGCAGCAAGTCATTTGGCAATGTGAAAGCTGTGAATAAAGCGACTCTGGATATTGGTGACCGGGAAGTATTCGGACTTGTGGGAAGTAACGGGGCAGGGAAGAGTACTTTGCTTCGGATGATGGCAGGAATCATCCGGCCAGATGAAGGAGAAATTCAGATTGATGGTTTGCCTTTATATGAAAATGAAGAAGCCAAGAAACTGTTTTTTTATATTTCAGATGACAGTTATTTTCCATCAAATTATACAGCCGTGGATATGGTGAGATTTTACCGTAATTTTTATCCGCAGTTTCGGGTAAAGCTTTTTCATCAATTGATGGAGCAATTCCATCTGGAAGAGAAAAGAAAAATCTCCACTTTTTCCAAAGGAATGAAAAAACAGCTTCTGGTGATCATCGGTGTGTGTGCGGCGACGAAGTATCTGTTTTGTGATGAAACCTTTGACGGGCTTGATCCGGTAATGCGCCAGGCGGTAAAAAGCCTTTTTGCGGCAGAAATCATGAACCGGGATTTTACACCTGTGATCGCTTCCCACAATCTGAGAGAGCTGGAAGATATCTGCGACCATGTAGGCTTGCTTCATCAGGGCGGAATCCTTCTGTCGAAGGACCTGGAGGATATGAAATTCCATATCCACAAGATCCAGTGTGTCCTGGGAGGAAGACAGCAGGAAAAAGAACTGGAAAAGGAGCTGAATGTACTGAAGGTGCAGCATCAGGGATCCCTTCTTATGATAACGGCCCGTGGAACCAGATCAGAGATCATGGAAAAAATCCAGTCGAAAAATCCTCTTTTCATGGAGGTGATTCCTCTCACATTGGAGGAAATTTTTATTAGTGAAACGGAGGTGGCAGGATATGAAATCAAAAATTTATTCTAGCCGGTATATGAAAGTTTCATCCAAAGGCCTAATCTGGATCCCGGCGTTTGTGACCATCGGTTTTTTGCTGGCGTTTCCGGTAACGGAACTGATCATGCTGGGAAACTGGTTTGGAATTGGTTACAGCACGGATCAGATCGGACTGCTGTACGAGAATCTGTGGCGGGATGGTTTTATGATTACCGGCCTGTTGGTTGCAGGACTGGCAGCGTTATTTAACGGAATCAGCCAGTTCTGGTATCTGTATTCTCCAAGAAAGATTGATTTTTATCACAGCCTTCCGGTGAAACGGAACAGATGGTTCTGGTATAAAACGTTGCAGTCTCTTCTATATTATATATTGCCTTACCTGGTTATGGAATTTTTTGCAATATGCATCGGGGCAATGAGAGGATTTTTCAGTCTGCATCTTATGAAGCTGGCTTTTTTACTGCTGATATTTCATTTGCTGTTATATCTGTTGTTTTATTTTACGGTAGTGCTGGTGATAGCTCTTACCGGGCATTACCTTATGGGGGCTTTGCTTCTGACAGCTGTTGCAGCATATGGACCGGTACTTGCTGTTTTGATTCATTTATATGAAAGTGTGTTTTACCGGACTTATTCCGGTGGAGCTGCAGGAACTTTGGAGCTCACATCACCGGTAACGCTTGCAATTGCATTTCAGGGGAGCTATAAAGCCGGGAATTATGGCAAGCTGTTGGTCCTGGTGATCCTTCTTACAATTGTCCTGGGAACAGCAGGATACTACGCGTATGTCCATAGAAGCTCTGAGCGGACCGGACAGGCGTTTGTTTACAGGTGGCCTGGTATAGTAGTGAGATTTCTGATTGTTGTTCCTACCGGACTTGGAATCGGGCTTATTTTCTATCTTCTGCCAACTGACGATTCCAGAATAATCTGGTGGGTTTTCGGAATGATCCTTGGAACTTTGCTTTCTGGCGGAATTATGGGAGTTATTTATCACATGGATTTCCGTAAATTCTTTTCTGGTAAGTTTCAGTTTGTAATAAGCGGGGCCGCAGTGGCGCTTCTGGCATGCGTATTCTATTTTGATATGACGGGATATGACCGCTATCTGCCGGCCTATGACCAGATTCAAAATATCAAGGCTGGGTTTGAAGCTGCCGGTATGGAGACGTCCAATAATATTATAATAAACCAGGATGGTACAGTAAGCTGGAAGACAGTGGACAGCAATTCTGCATTGACAAATGGAAATAATCTGGGAATCAGTGAGGAGATATATAATTGCATAGAAAATATTGAAAAAGAGAGCAGCAAGAGTACAGGTTCCTGGCTTGGTGTAAAAAGTGTTCTGAACAGGTGGGATGAAACTGGAGAATTTGTGGCGCTTCCGGTTGGCTATGAATTAAAATCAGGAAGAACTGTGCATCGTTCCTATTGGGTGAACAGGGAATATGTTAAGGAGCTTTTGAAGGCGGGATATGCCAAGGGGACTTTGAAAGAGGAACGTTATTCCGTACTTGGACTGGATGATAAATATGCGGATGAGGTCTCCTGTACCTTTATTGACGGACAGAATATTTCCCTTTTCCAGGATAACAGAGCGAAGAAAGAACAATTGATCGATGCATTGCGTCAGGATGTTTTTGAAGCATCTCCGGAAATCCTGACTGGTGAGCCTTGCGCTGTCCTTAGCATTGAATACCCCAATGTTCCGGCCCAGAGCCAGGTTGATAACATGGTTCCGGGAAAGAAGGAAAGTACCTCGTATTTGTCAGGATATTTTTATGTTTATCCAGAGTTTAAACGTACAGTTGAAATTTTAAAAGAAACAGGTTATCCTGTATCAATGGAGGATGTAAATATAACCTCTGTGACCATACAGTATTATATGAATGAAGATCATAATGAATATTCTTCTCCGGTCGTTTATGAGGAAGCGGGGCAGCTGGAAGAACTGAAAAAAGTGTTGAAATGTTATCAGCTGGTTCAGGTATGGGAAAACAAATATACGGATCAATGGGGGGATCTGACGGTAAAGATCAATGGGGAGGAGTCTATGAATATCTGGGTAATCCCGGAGAATGCCGTTCCGGAATTTGTCCAGGAAGATGCCAAGAGAGCTTTGGCGTTCGAAGTGATTGATGAAAAATAAGAAGATAGTAACGGCTCAGGGCAAAGTATTTTTGAGGTTTGCGCGGAACCGTTGAAGAAGTGGACGTGCAGAGGAAAGTAATGGCACTGGCACAGAATCTGGCCAGTGCCAGGAGATAAGGAGCAGGCGGAAAATGGGAAAAGCAGTAAGATTGGATAAATTCCTGGCTGATTCAGGAGCGGGAACAAGGACAGAAGTGAAGAAGCTGATTCAGAAAGGAATGGTCCTGATAAATGGGGAAAAGGCGAAAAAGCCGGAACTGAAGGTTGAACCAGAAAAGGATGTAGTAGAATATGGTGGGCAGCGCCTTGGTGTAAGAGCTGAATTCGTTTATTATTTACTGCACAAACCGGCTGGCTATGTAAGTGCCACAGAAGATACCAGGGAAAAAACTGTTCTGGAGCTGGTTCCGAAGGACAGCCGCCGGAATCTTTTCCCGGTGGGGCGTCTGGACAAAGATACAGAAGGACTTCTGCTGATTACGGATGACGGCCAGCTGGCCCACCAGCTGCTTTCCCCGAAGAAGCACGTGGATAAGACTTATTTCGCAGTAACAGAAGGCAAGGTGGTACAAGAAGATATCGGGAAGATACAGGAAGGTGTGGATATCGGAGATGAGGAGCCGACACTGCCTGGGAAGCTGGAGATTCTGAGAACATGGAATGAGGATGGCGAATCTGCTGTTACCCAGGAAAATGAAGAAACAAAGAAATGGGAGTGTGAGAACAGTCCCTGGCGTTCCGAAATTCTCCTGACTATCCATGAAGGACGTTTTCACCAGGTAAAGAGAATGATGGAAGCAGTTGGAAAGAAAGTAATCTATCTGAAGCGGATCTCCATGGGACCACTTACATTGCCGGATGATCTGCCAAAGGGCGAAGCCAGGGAGCTGACAGCAGAAGAAGTAAAGGCATTAAAAAATAACAGAATGTAATGTTGGAGAATTATGAAAGACATTGCATAAACCTAATAAAAGCTGTGAAAATAGCGGAAAAATTTACAAAAACCCTCTTTACACAGAGGGTTTTGTCATGTTATAATGCAAAAGTTGTAAACCATCAAACACGCATGGAGATTCCCAGGGATGGTGCCTGACGGTGTGAGGTTGGGTCCGAGAGGAAGAGGATCTGTGCGGAAGAATTTAACCAAAAGGAGAAAAAAACATGAGCGTTATTTCAATGAAACAGCTTTTAGAGGCAGGTGTTCATTTCGGACATCAGACAAGAAGATGGAACCCTAAAATGGCTCCATACATCTACACAGAGAGAAATGGTATCTACATCATCGACTTACAGCAGTCTGTAGGAATGGTTGACGATGCTTACAATGCAATCGCTGATATCGTAGCTAACGGCGGAAACATCCTTTTCGTTGGAACTAAGAAACAGGCTCAGGATGCTATCAAGACAGAAGCAGAGCGTTGCGGACAGTTCTATGTAAACGAGAGATGGTTAGGTGGTATGCTTACCAACTTCAAGACTATCCAGAGCCGTATTGCGAAACTGAAAGAGATCGAGACCATGGAAGCTGATGGAACATTCGATGTTCTGCCTAAGAAAGAAGTTATCGCTTTAAGAAAAGAGTTAGACAAACTTCAGAAGAACCTTGGCGGTATCAAAGAGATGAAGAGACTTCCAGATGCTATCTTCGTAGTAGATCCTAAGAAAGAAAAGATCTGCGTACAGGAAGCTCATACACTGGGAATCCCGCTTATCGGAATCTGCGATACTAACTGTGACCCAGAAGAACTGGATTACGTAATCCCGGGTAACGATGACGCTATCCGTGCTGTAAAACTTATCGTTTCCAAGATGGCTGACGCAGTTATCGAAGCAAACCAGGGACAGACAGATGCTGAGGGAGAAATCCAGGCTGAGTCTGAAGAGTTCGCTACAGAGGAATAATTTAAGAAATTCTGGCCGGCAGATGTGAAGCTGCGGTACCTGTATGTGTATGCAGATTCATAGCTGTCGGACAGACCTTTACAACACACTATTGATCAGGAGGAAATGAAAATGGCTATTACAGCAGCACAGGTAAAAGAGTTAAGAGAAATGACCGGCGCTGGTATGATGGACTGTAAGAAAGCTCTTACAGCTACAGAAGGCGATATGGATAAAGCAGTAGAGTTCCTTCGTGAGAAAGGTCTTGCTACCGCTCAGAAGAAAGCTAACCGTGTTGCAGCAGAGGGTCTTTGCAAGACACTTGTTGCTGACGACGCTAAGAGCGCAGTTGTAGTTGAGGTTAACTCCGAGACAGACTTCGTTGCTAAGAACGAGAAATTCCAGCAGTATGTTGCAGATGTTGCAGCTCAGGCTCTGACAACTACAGCAACTGATATCGATGCATTCCTTGCAGAGGCATGGACACTTGATACCACTAAGACTGTTAAAGAGGCTCTTGCAGCTCAGATCGCAGTTATCGGTGAGAACATGAACATCCGTAGATTCGCTCAGATGAAAGAGGAGAATGGTTTCGTTGCTTCCTACACACATATGGGTGGAAAGATCGGTGTTCTTGTAGACGTTGAGACAGATGTTGTAAACGATGCTGTTAAAGAGATGGCTAAGAACGTTGCAATGCAGGTTGCAGCTCTGAAACCTCTTTACACAAGCGACAGCGAAGTAAGTGCTGAGTATATCGAGCATGAGAAAGAAATCCTTATGGCTCAGATCCAGAACGATCCTAAGGAATCCCAGAAACCTGAGAAAGTTATCCAGGGAATGATCCAGGGACGTATCAAGAAAGAGCTCAAAGAGATCTGCCTTCTTGACCAGGTTTACGTTAAAGCAGAAGACGGAAAACAGTCCGTTGGAAACTATGTAGCACAGGTTGCTAAAGAGAATGGTGCTAAGATTACAATCAAAGGATTCGTTCGTTACGAGACCGGAGATGGAATCGAGAAGAAAGAAGAGAACTTTGCTGAGGAAGTTGCAAAACAGATGGGAATGTAATCTGGTTTTTGCAGAACTTTAAAAAGAGTCTTAAAACCCTTGAAAATCCAGTGTTTTCAAGGGTTTTTCTTATATACAACACTTCATATATTGCATTATAAATTCATGTAACTTTTGGGGCGGATTTTCGTAAAATGTTCGTCATGGTTTTCGTAAAACCTGCGTACGAACTTCTTAACGCAAACTTCGCATGATTTTTAAGAAAAATGTGGCGATTTCGGTAGCTAACTATAAAGCGATTTATAATGCAACTTTTCATTTTCGTAAAAATTATCATACAAATCTTCGTAAGAAATCATGACAAATGTTTTACACAGCCGATTGGTTCGAACAAGAATCAGTCGGCCGTTTTCATGCATGGACGGATCCTGATTATCAAGTCGGAACCCGGACAGAAAATGTATTTTGGTGTGTTTTGATAACAATATATATATTTTCAGAACAAAATAAAAACCAGAAAACACTAGAATATAATCAGCAAGTAAATACATAGGAGTGCAATAAAATGGAGAAGAAAGAAATTAAAAAACTGGTTTCCGAGATGACACTGGAAGAGAAAGCAGGCATGTGTTCCGGCGTGGATTTCTGGCACACAAAGGCTGTAGAGCGGCTTGGAATTCCGGCAGTCATGATGTCGGACGGACCTTACGGGCTCCGAAAACAGGAAGGGGAAGCAGACCATCTGGGACTCAATGAGAGTATCAAAACAGTATGCTTCCCAGCAGGAGTTTCCACTGCGTCATCGTTTAACCGTAAACTGGTCAGGAAACTGGGAGAAACTCTGGGAGAAGAATGTCAGGCGGAAAATATCGGAGTGCTTCTCGGACCGGCGATGAACATTAAGCGGTCTCCGCTCTGTGGACGTAACTTTGAATACTATTCGGAAGATCCATATGTGAGTTCCCAGATGGCGTCAGCTTATATCAAAGGGCTTCAGAGCAAACATGTAGGGGCCTGCCCGAAACATTTTTATGCAAACAACATGGAAGAAAAACGTCAGACAGCCTCTTCAGAGCTTGATGAGAGGACTGCAAGAGAAATCTATCTGGCATCCTTTGAAGAAACAGTAAAAGAGGCGAAGCCATGGTCTATTATGTGTTCTTACAACCGGATCAATGGAACCTATGCTGCAGAGAACAGAGAAGCGCTGACAGAGATCCTTCGCACTGAATGGGGATTTGATGGATTTGTTGTGAGCGACTGGGGAGCGACGAACAACCGGGTTTCAGATCTGAAGGCAGGGCTGGATCTGGAAATGCCGTCGACCGGGGGAATTACAGACAGTTATATTATAGAAGCTGTTCAGAACGGGACACTGGACGAGGCAGATGTGAATCATACATGTGAAAGGATTCTGGATATTGTATTCCGCTGGCAGGAGAACAGAGATGCAAGTGCCGTTATGGATCGTGACAGAGAGCATGAAATCGCACGGAAAATCGCAGAAGAATGTATGGTTCTGCTGAAAAATGACGGAGTGCTCCCACTCAGTGAAACACAGAAAATCGCTTTCATCGGAAAGTATGCTGAGAGACCGAGATATCAAGGAGGAGGAAGTTCCCACATCAACAGTTACAAAGTAAGCTCTGTACTTGATACTGTGAAAGAATATAAGAATATTACATATGTGCAGGGATTTGACGATGCTTTGGATGAAACAGACGAGACACTTCTCACAGAAGCGCGAAAAGCGGCAGAGGCAGCGGATGTGGCGGTTATCTTCGCTGGCCTGCCGGATGCTTATGAATCAGAGGGGTATGACAGGAAGCACATGAAGATGCCCCCGAACCAGGATTATCTGATCGAAGAGGTCTGTAAGGTACAGAAGAATGTGGTTGTGGTGCTCCACAATGGTTCCCCGGTTGAAATGCCCTGGATCAGTAAGGTGAGTGCAGTGCTGGAGTCCTATCTTGGCGGAGAGGCTGTGGGGGAAGTCCAGAGAGATATTCTATTCGGGAAAGTGAATCCAAGCGGCAAGCTAGCGGAATCCTTCCCGATTAGATTGCAGGACAATCCGTCCTATCTCAGTTACCATGTTAAGAAAGGGAAAGTACATTATCAGGAAGAGGTTTTTGTCGGATACCGGTACTATGACAGCAAGGAAATGGAAGTCCTGTTCCCATTTGGACATGGATTGTCTTACACTGCATTTAAATACAGCAATCTGAAGCTTGACAGGGAACGGATGACGGACGAGGAGACGCTGAATGTCGCTGTAGATATTAAAAATACTGGAAAGACAGCAGGAAAAGAAATCGTTCAGCTCTATGTGTCTCCTGCAGACTGCGATGTGATCCGACCGGCAAAAGAACTGAAAGGATTCGAGAAAGTAAGCCTAGAACCGGGAGAGCAGAAGACCGTACGGTTCGCTCTGGATAAAAGAGCATTTGCTTACTGGGCTGCAGATAAATCAGACTGGCGTGTATCAGAGGGCATTTATGGTATTCTGATCGGAGCGTCAAGCAGAGATATCCGGGAGACAGCGGGAATCTATGTTGAACCTGCAGTGAAAGAGAAAGTGATCTATACGCCGGAGTCCACCTTCGGAGAGGTCGTGAGCAATCCGAAAAAAGCGAAGATCCTTATGGAGATGTTCGGTGGAATGGCGGAAGAGATGAAGAAAATAACGCCGGAAGATGGAGGAAATGTGGCAATCGGCCAGGAACTGATCCGGTCTATGGTCATGGATATGCCGATGAGGTCACTGTTTGTTGCGGCGGAACAGGGAGCAGAGCAGCTTCAGCAGTTTTTGAATGTTTTGAATCAGGATGAGGAGGAATAAAAATGAGGACAAAGGATGGAAAATGCAGCGCACTGTTTTATTTGGTATATTCATTACCTACGATAGGTGGTCTGATGGTTATAGCATTATTGGGATATGTTAGTTATTTTGCGATAAATGTTTTGGGGATGTCATCACTGCTGGTCGGAAATATTCTTTTGACATCTAAGATATTTGATGGTGTCACAGACATTCTCGGCGGTTTTCTGATCGATCATACACATACAAGATGGGGAAAGGCAAGGCCATATGACTGGGCATATGTGGGATTCTGCCTGGCAGCGGTACTTCTGTTTTGTATCCCCAAAATGGGCACAGTGGCCATGGCAGCCTGCCTGTTTGTAATGTATTCGCTGATTTACTCTGTTTTTCAGACTCTTTACTCATGCGCCGGTGCGGTATATCTTTTCCGTACGGTAGAAGATCCGAAACAGCAGGTTTCTGTAAATATATTTGCCATGTTTTTGGGAATCATCGGTGCTGTCATAGCCGGAGTATTTATTCCCGTTTATCTGGAGCGTATCGGCACAGACGCAGAAGCATGGAGAACTTTTGCTATTGCGATAGGAGTGCCATCCGCCATCATCAGCTCGATCCGCTTCTTTATTATTAAAGAAAATGACACTTTGGAGGAAGCGGGCGTACAGACAAAGATCAATTTCAAAGAAGGAGTCCATCTTCTGGCGCAGAATAAATATATACTGATTTTAGCTCTGGCTCTGTTGGCAGTAAATATTACATCAAATATGGTATCAATTAATCCGTTCTATTTTGAAGAGGTTGTAGGCAGCCTTTCCCAGCAGTCCGTTGTAAATGCAATCAGCGCAATCGCTCCTTTGACGGTAGTGATTTATCCCGCACTGGCGAATAAGGTAGGAAAAAAAGGTTATGCATGGCTGCTCTTATTCTGGGTGTGCTCGGAAAGCTTCTTCCCCTCATCTCCTTGGACAATATTCCGCTTCTGGCATTCGGAAACATTTTGGGAACCATCGGTTATATGCCCATCTTTGTCCTTGCGGTTAATATGATCATAGAATGCATGGACTACGGCGAATGGAAATCCCATAAAAGGGGAGAAGGAATTTACAGCTGTATTTCAGGTTTCTGCAGCAAGGTAGGCACAGGGATCGGAGTATGGATCGTGGGATTTGAAATGTCCATGGGCGGCTATGTAAGTGAAGCGGCAGCCCAGAGTACAATGGCAGTAAATTCTATCATAGGACTTTATACGATCGTGCCCGCTGTGTTCTATCTGATCGCGATCATAGCGCTGCATTTCTATAAACTTGATAATGAACTTCCGAAGATCCGTGAGGAACTGGAAGCGAGAAGAGCAGCGAAAAACTGACGGGAAATACAGAAAGGAATAAAGGAGAATTTAATGAGTGCTTTAGATAACATTATGATCGGGGCGTCCACAGCGGCCCACCAGGTGGAAGGAAACAACAGGAACAGTGACTTTTGGGCGCTGGAACAGATGGAACATTCCATATTCGCAGAGCCATCAAAAGATGCGGTGGACCACTATCACCGATATGAAGAGGATATCCGTATGATGGCGGAGAACGGACTGGATGCCTACCGTTTCAGCATAGAGTGGGCGAGGATCCAGCCCGGACGGGATCTCTGGGACGAGCGGGAGATCGAACATTACAGAAATGTGCTCAAGTGCTGCCATGAAAACGGCATCACGCCTGTAGTGACCATGCATCATTTTTCCAGCCCGAAATGGCTGATCTCCATGGGCGGATGGGAGAATCCCGAAACGGCTGATCTTTTTGCAGAATACTGCAAGCGTATGGCACAGGAACTGGGAGATCTGATGGGATATGTGTGTACGATCAATGAGGCAAACATGGGGATCCAGATCGCCCATATGATGCAGGAAAATGCAGAGACCCCGGACTGCGTCTCAGAAGAAAAAGTCCAGGTCGGGCTTTCTGACCAGGGGGATGGCTTTGATTTTATGGCGGCAATGATGGAGGCTGCCCGCAAATTTGGCTGTGAGCCCGGACAGCTGAATATCTTTCTTTTCCCCAGAACTCCTCAGGGAGACGCTATTATTATCAATGCGCATAAGAAAGCCCGCGATGCCATGAAAGCAGTAAAACCGGAGCTTAAGATCGGTCTTTCTCTGTCACTGTTTGATCTTCAGACCGCAGATGGCGGAGAAGAGAAAGCGGCGGAGATATGGGAGTAGGATTTTGGTCACTATCTTCCGGCGATTGAGAACGATGATTTCATCGGAGTTCAGAACTATACAAGAAAGATCATGGGACCGTCCGGCGCTCTCCCGGCTCCGGAGGGAGCCGAACTCACACAGATGGGATACGAATATTACCCTCAGGCAATCGCAAATGTCGTGAGAAGAGTGGCAGGGGAATTCAGGGGAGAAATTATTGTTACGGAGAATGGCATCGCAACAGATAATGATGAGCGCAGGATTGATTTTATACAAGAGGCGCTCAACGGACTTGGGAGATGCGTGGAGGAAGGTATCCCTCTGAAAGGATATTTCCACTGGAGCTTTATGGACAATTTTGAATGGATGGCAGGTTTCAAGCCTGCATTCGGACTGGTGGAAGTGGACAGAAAAACGCAGAAGCGCAAGCCCAAACCCAGCCTTAAATTTCTCGGAAGTGTAAAAGGAAAATAAAAGCAGAGGTGGAACAGTTATGGAAAGAAATATCACGGAACTGATCAGCCAGATGACACTGGAGGAAAAGGCAGGACTGGTATCCGGAAAAGACTACTGGTATACAAAAGAGGTGGAACGTCTTGGAATCCCGTCTGTAAGAGTAAGCGACGGATCCAATGGTCTGCGGATTCCGACAACAGACAGCGGGCAGTTGGGATTTAACAGTATGGAAGCAGTAAGTTTTCCGGCAGCGTGCCTGACTGCGTGTTCCTTTGACCCGGAACTGGTGAAGAAAATGGGAAGCAGCATCGGAACGGAATGCCGCAGCCAGAATGTCGCTGCAATCCTCGGGCCTTCGGCAAATATCAAGCGATCGCCGTTGTGTGGAAGAAATTTTGAATATTTTTCCGAGGATCCCTATCTTGCGGCGCGTATGGCATCCGGATATGTACAGGGGGTTCAGTCGGAAGACGTAAGCGCTGTAGTGAAGCATTTTGCGGCGAATAATCAGGAGTATCGCCGTCAGACCTGTTCTTCCGAGGTGGATGAGCGTACGCTTCGGGAAATATATCTGAACGTATTTGAGGGAATTGTAAAAGAGGCTCATCCGGACTGTATGATGGCTTCCTACAATAAGGTAAACGGTACATATATGACTGAAAACAAGCAGATTCTGACGGATATTCTCCGGAATGAATGGGGATATGAAGGATATGTAATGTCTGACTGGTCCGCAGTTGGCAACCGCGTGAAAGCTCTTGATGCAGGACTGGATCTGGCGATGCCGGGAGAGGGTCCGTGGATGGATCAGGAAGTGATCGATGCGGTCAAAAACGGAACACTGAAAGAAGAGAAGCTTGACAGAGCGGTTGAGAGAATTCTGCGGATCATATTTAAGTTCCTGGATTCTGAAAGGGAAGGAAGCTTTGACAAAGAGACGGATCATAAGGTTTCTGAAAAAGTGGCGATGGAATCTATGGTGCTGTTAAAAAATGACGGAGTTCTTCCATTGCCAGTGGAAGGAAAAAAGATCGCGTTTATTGGCGAGTTTGCCGAGAACCCGAGATACCAGGGTGGCGGAAGCGCGGAAGTGAATGCTTATAAACTGACCAGCGCACTGGAGACTGTCAAATCTTTCGTGGAAGTTTCCTATGCACAGGGATACCGTTTGTCAGAAGACAGAACGGATGAGGAATTGTCTTCGCAGGCTGTAAAATGCGCAGAGGAAGCGGATATCGCCGTGATTTTTGCCGGTTTGCCTGACAGTTTTGAGTCAGAGGGATATGACAGGACGCATATGGGGATGCCGGAATGCCAGAATGAACTGATCCGGAAGATTACAAAGGTACAGAAAAATGTAGTGGTCGTTCTGCATAACGGTTCTCCGGTATGTTCTGTGAGTTTCCATGCAAAAAAGAGATAAAAGAAGCATATCTCCATATATCCGGGCTGGGACTGTATGAAGCTTATCTTAATGGACAGAAAATCGGGGATGAATATCTGTCCCCGCTTCTGAGTGACTATCAGGAGGAAATACAGGTACAGACATATGTTGTGACTGATTTTCTGAAAACATCTAACCGCATTGAGGTTCTGCTCGGAGAAGGGTGGTACATGGGACGTTTTGTCTGTGATAAAGAAAAAATCTGGGGAGACCAGATGGCGCTGATTGCCGAGCTTCATATTAAATATGCCGATGGAAGCAGCGAACTAATCAAAACAGATGAACACTGGAAATACCGTGGCAGTGATATCACCATGTGCAATATCTATGATGGGGAGGATATTGACCGTACACTGTGGGAGAACACAGAAAATAATGTATCTCCGGTGCAGGTCATTGGACTGGATAAGAGAAAACTGAAAGACCGGTTCAGTCTTCCGGTGCGGATCAAAGAAATGCTTTCAGTAAAAAAAGTGATCCATACTCTGGCAGACGAAATCATACTTGATTTTGGACAGAATCATGCCGGGTGGGTCCAGTTTAATAATACACAGCCCAAAGGATCAAAGATTCGTCTTGATTACGGGGAAATCCTGCAGGAAGGGAACTTCTACAATGAGAATTACCGTACCGCGCGGGCCGCATATACTTACGTGTCCAATGGAGAAAAGGAACTAGTCCGCCCTCATTTTACATTTTACGGATACCGCTATGTCAGAGTGACCGGTTGGGAGGGAGAACTGAACCCGGAAGACTTTACCGCATGTGTACTTTATTCAGATATTGACCGAACCGGCTGGTTTGAAACAGACAATGAAAAGATCAACCGTTTGTATGAAAATACTGTCTGGGGGTTAAAGTCAAATTTCCTGGATATGCCAACAGATTGTCCCCAGCGTGATGAGCGTCTCGGGTGGACCGGGGATGCTCAGGTATTTGCGCCGACCGCATGCTTCCATATGAATGTAAAACGGTTCTATGACAAGTTTCTCCGAGATCTGCGCCACAGCCAGAAGAGACTTGGCGGGATAGTTCCGGTATCGATACCGGAATTCCAGTCAGGCATGAATGTGAGCGCAGTTTGGGGTGATGCGGCGACGATTATACCGATGACACTGTATCGTACATATGGGGACCGGGATATGCTCTCCCGCCACTATAATATGATGAAAGACTGGGTGGGCTTTGTCACGAAAGAGGATGATAAGCGGAATCCTCCTCATCATCTGTGGGACTTCGGTATGCAACTCGGAGACTGGCTCGCGCTTGACGGAAAAGATGAGCAGTCCTTAAAAGGGGGAACAGAGGAAAACTTTATTGCAAGCGTTTATTATTACAACAGTTTGAACCTGACTGCCGAAGCTGCAGAAATCCTGGAGAAGCATGAGGAAAGCAAAAAATACCTGGAGAAAGCCGTACAGGTAAGGAAAGCCATTCTGTATGAATACTTCTCACCCTCCGGACGGCTGTGTCTGGATACACAGACAGCATATATTATTGCCCTGCACTTTGGAATATACCGGGATAAAGGAAAGATTATTGAATTTCTGGGGAAAAGACTGCAGAAAGACGACTATAAGATCAGAAGCGGTTTTGTTGGCGCTCCTTTTTTCTGCCAGACACTTTGTGAGAACGGATTGGAGGAAATGGCATATGAAATCCTGTTTAATGAGGAATTTCCAGGCTGGCTCTATGCGGTGAACCTTGGCGCAACAACAGTCTGGGAACGGTGGAACTCCGTTCTTCCGGACGGAACTGTCAGTGGAACGGGAATGAATAGCCTCAACCATTACAGTTATGGGAGTGTGGCTCAGTTCCTCTATGAAGATGCTGGCGGAATTCAAAACGGAGGTGATGCATGGCATAAAGCCCACTTTGCACCATGCATCACAGGAAAATTCCGCTATGTAAAAGCAGTTTATGACTCGTGCCGCGGCAGGTATGCCTGCTCCTGGGAATGGATCGGTCAGGACAAGGTCAGGGTAAAAATACAGATTCCTTTTGACTGTACCGCAACGGTTTCCCTTCCGGAGATGGAAAAAAAAGCGGAAGAGTATCCTGCAGGAAATTATGAGTTTATCTGCGAACCGCGCCGGCGGAGCAGAGAGCAGTTGCTGGCAGCTCCTTTTGACAGTCTTCTGGATAATATTGTGATACGCAAACATATAGGTGAGCGGACACCGGGAATTATAATGGCGACAGAGTATCTGGGGGACGAATACCTGGCAATGCCGTTTGAGAATATTTTGACCATGCTGGAACAGTCAAACGTAGTAGATGAAAAAAATAAAAAAGCTCTCCTTTCTGATCTGGAAAAACTTTACTGTTGATTCATGTAAAGGACATGTATACAGATCAGGATAAATATGATCTTTATATGTGGGATGAACAAGTCTGTTAGGTTATTTAAAATCCAACAGGCTTGTATTTTTTACGGTATGCGGCAGGTGACATACCGATGTATTTCTTGAATACAACGCCAAAATGGCTCTGTGACTGGAACTGAAAGTAGGAGGCAATCCTCATGATTTCAAAATCGGAATATTTCAGCATGTTTGCTGCTGCATGGACGCGCTCTCGCAATATATATTGCATGAGAGTGATGTTTTCATATTCTGGAAAGAGGCGCAGAAGATAATTTTTACTAATTCCCAGATGAGCTGCCAGAATTTCCGGTGTCAGCTCATTATTGAGATGATGCGAAATGTATGCTTTGCAGTTGCGGATGTGGAGTGACTGGTCCTGCCTGTCATTATTCTTCTTTGCCAGAGCAAAGAAACTCTCAAGAGCCTCCTGAAATATTTGCAGATATTCCTGTTCATTTCTGCATAAAGAAACTTTATATATCAAAATATCACTCAGAGAGTAAGCGTCATTTTGAGGAACGCCTCCTGCGATTGCTGCTCGGGTGAGAATCGTGATAAGAGAAACAGCAGCATATTCTTTATATTTTGAAGAAGTATTGGCAAACTTACCGCCGGAATAATTTTCAGATTTTTTCCACAAAGAATAAAATTTTTCTTCATCCGATGTTTGTAAGGCAGATATGATTTCCATTTCAAGTTCGTAAGGAGTGTGAGGAATATCCTTTTCGGAAGCAGAAAATGTATAGGACTGAAATGCAAACTCTTTTTGACCTTTGAAATTGTCGCTGTTTTTTTCGGAATGATCGGATGTGAAATAAAATACGGGGGGCGTCTCGGAAGAAAATTCGGGCACAGGAACGCCCAGCAGGAAGAATATGAGTGTCAGAGCATCGAAAGCCTGTTGAATAGAACCATGCTGGATCTTAAAGTCGATCTTCCGTTTAATCCTATGACTTCGTGCGTATTGAAACATCTGGTCAGAGAATAGTGTCTGGAGACAAAGAGGTCCTATCACACATACATATTCATCTCTTCGACCGACTGTATAAAAAATATTTGAAATGTCTGGTTCATGCAGATAACCTGTATTTTGTGACATCCTGAGGTAAAGATCCGGGTCCGTGTAAAAGGGATCCTGATCTTGTATATTGGCGTTGGAGCTATCCGGATAATCAGGATAGATAAGCTGGTTATTCTTATAAATATGGATTGGATAAAAGGTAACATTTTGAAATTTGTGGAGTATATTAAGTATTTCGTCTGATAAGGGTGGGAACATATGGAATCAATCCTTTTTGGTTATTTAGAGATAAAAATAATTATTATAGAGACAAAAGTATTTTAATAAAATTTTAAAATAAAGTCAATTAGATTATAAAAGAAGAACAGGAGAAATCAATAAAGTAGTAGATGCAATCAACTATGAGGAGTCAGTCACCGCTGTGCTTGAAAATAGAACACCGGTTGAATTTGAAAAAGTTCATCCACATGCGTTACGACATACCTTCTGCAGCCGCTGTTTTGAAAAAGGCCGTCCTTGGGCGTTGAGGAAGAGTAGAAGAATAAAATTCAAAAATCCTGGAGCGATGTGTTCATGCGAAATGTATTTAAAAAGCGGGAATGCACAGAATATGTTTTGCAGGTGATTATGTGAAAAAAGGATCTGCGAATTATTGATCAGGTTCTTCAGAAAGATTATAAGAATTTACAGGGACGTTCTGCAGTGCTGGATTGCGTAGCAAGAGATTCTGACGGAAAGTAGATGGACGTAGAAATTCAGCAGGACAATGAAGGGGCATCTCCAAAACGGGCAAGATATCACAGTGGACTGATGGATATGAATACATTAAATCCGGGACAGGATTTTGATGAGCTTCCGGAAGGTTATGTGATTTTTATTACCAGGGACGATGCACTGGGATATGGACTTCCAATTTATCATATAAACAGAAAAATCGAAGAGGTCAGTGAGAATTTCAAGGATGAGGCTCATATCATCTATGTAAATTCTAAGAAACAGGATGATACGGAACTTGGACGTCTGATGCATGATCTGCATTGTAAGAATGCAGGAGATATGCACAGCAAGATCCTGGCTGATCGAGTACACGAGTTAAAGGAAACACAGAAAGGGGTGGAATTCATGTGCCGTGAAATGGAACAGATTTACAGTGAAGGTATTGAAAGCGGTGAAATGCAAAAAGCAAAAGAAACAACAATTGCCCTTGCGGAGATGGGTTTACCTGCTGACAAGATTGCTAAAGCAGTTAAAATTGGTGTTGATATCGTGCAGAAATGGATTGATGAAAGCATGAGTGTTGCCCAATAAGAGATGAAAAGGTTTAATAACAGCTGTGGAATTTTTCTGCAGCTGTTTCTTTTTTTTTGCTTATTTTTATGGAAACGACTGTGAAAGCATCTTTTATCAATGGTAAAAACATGTAATTCCTTGACAAACTTTATTTTTCGAGCGTATACTAAGTTTACAATTAAAACGTTTTAATTTTGAGCTGCCATATGTTTATCAAATTATACAATTTTCAAAATGTGAGGAGGAGTCAGATAATGAAAAGCTTTCAATTTATTAACCTACCAGTTCCGGTATCACAAATGATTTACGGTACCGCGATTCGCCCTTTAATGGAGGGCGGAGATGCGGATGAAATTTTAGATCTGGTGTTAGAAAAGGGAATCACTACATTTGATACGGCAAGAAGCTACGGGTGCAGCGAGGAAGGACTTGGCAGATGGATCGAAAAACGTGGAATTCGCAATAAGGTAAATATTCTGACGAAAGGCTGCAATCCGGATCAGACAGGAATCAGATTTTCAAAAGAATCTTTGACGGAAGAACTGAATCAGTCACTACATTTCCTGAAAACAGATTATGTGGATATGTATTGCCTTCACAGAGATGATCCGACAGTGGATGTACAAGTTTTTATTGAAGTATTAAATGAGTTTCAGGCAGCAGGAAAAATACGAATTTTTGGAGCTTCCAACTGGAATTACAGAAGAATGGACGCAGCAAATGAATTTGCCTATGCACATAATCTAAGCGGTTTTTCATTTGGCAGTCCTGCTTTTTCGCTTGCGGAGGTTGTTCGTGATCCATGGGGCGGCAGCGTCCATTTATCAGGAAAAGATAATGCAGAAGCAAGGGAATGGTTTAGAAAAAATAAGATTCCGGTATTTGCATACTCGTCTTTCGCAAGAGGATTTTTTTCAGGAAAATACAGAACAGATATGGGTGAAAAAATCACGGAAGTATTACCATCATGGACCTGTGAGGAATATGTATGCGAGGAAAATATAGAACGGCTGCACAGAGCAGAAATACTTGCAAAAGAAAAAAATTCCAGCGTTAGTCAGATTAATCTTGCATGGATCCTGGCACAGCCTTTCTTGTGTTTTCCAATATTCAGTCCTTCCAGTCCGACGCATCTTCTGGAAAATCTGGAGGGTATGAATCTGAGGCTTTCAGAAAAAGAAATGCTCTGGCTGAATCTTGAAGATTGACGGGAAATTGGAGTTTATAAAAAATCAGAGTTTTATATGGAGAAAATCATGGACAGAGAATTTAAATGGGGAATCATGGGCAGCGGACGTATGGCAGGAGTCTTTTCCACAGCATTGTCAATACTGCCGGAAGCAAGGCTTTTTGCGGTTGCATCTCGAAATGCGCAAAAAGCACAGGTATTTGCCGAGAAATATGGATTTGAGAAAGCGTATGGCTCTTATGAAGAATTTCTTGCGGATCCCGAAATTGATGTAGTCTATATTGCAACACCAATCAGCCAGCATTATGACAATATTATGCAGTGCCTGAATGCCGGAAAACATGTGATTTGCGAAAAATGTCTGACTGTCAATGCCATACAGGCAGAAATGGTAATTTCCCTTGCAAGACAAAAAAAGTTATTTCTTATGGAAGCTATGTGGACAAAATGCCAGCCGGTATTTCGCGAGATAAAAAAATGGGTTGATCAGGGAAATTTGGGAAAGGTTCAAGCTGTAGATATTCGTTTTTATACGGCTGCCGGTGAAGGTCACCGCCTTTACAAAAAAGAAATTGCAGGAGGTGCATTTTTGGATCTTGGATTTTATCCGGTTAGTTATGCCTGTGCAATGTTGGGGGATGAACCTTCACGCGTGATTGATCATACGGTTATTGGTGAAAGCGGTGTGGATTATCTGGATTCTATTGTATTGGAATATCCGGATGGTGGATTTGCCCATCTTTCCTGCGGTCTTGGTTCTGAAAAGATGGTTTCCCTCTATCTGCTGGGGACGAAAGGAAGGATTACTATGCAGGAGGAATACTTTTTTCAGCACAGAAAGCAGAACTTCTTGATTTTGATAATCATGTTTTGGAATCAATTGAAGAACCATTTATTAAAAATGGATATGAATTTGAAGCACAGGAAGTTATGGATTGCTTGAAAAAAGGTCTTACTGAGAGTAAAATGGTTCCATTAGACAGTTCTCTGGCAGTTATACGGATATTGGATCAGTGCCGGGAAACTGCCGGATACCATTTTGATTTTGAGTAGGTGAGCACATTGGCAGATAAGAAGAAAGTTACAATGAAAGAAGTTGCGGCGGCAGCAGGCGTAACGATCGGTACAGTTTCTCATGTGATTAATGGAACTGCTTCGATTTCTGAAAAGACCAAAGAAGAAGTTTGGCGTGTGATCAAAGAGATGGGATATTCACCAAATCCTATGGCACAATATATGCGTTCCAAAAGAAGTCGGATTATTGGCCTTTTTGTCCCGGATCTGACAAACCATTTTTTTGCAAAAACGGCAAGTGTATTTACGCAGCTTGCGTACAAGAACGGATATACGGTTCTGATATTAGAAAATTCATATTCTCCCGAAAAAGAAAAACAGAATGTACAAATCCTGATTCGTAATTATGCGGAAGCCGCTGTGGTTCTTTGTGGCTTTTTAGACGATTCTCAGGCAGATAAGCTTCTGGAAAAAAATATTCGCATTGTTTATGCAGATTGTATGAGTAATCACAAAAATATTTCATATATCTGTTTTGATAATCATGTAGTTATGTCTCAGATTATTGCTTATGCCAGAAAGAAAGGATATTCATCTATTGGGTACTTCAGTGAACCGTTGATATTAAATAATCTGATTACCCGTTTTGACAGTTTTCAGGAAGCTTTGAAAGAGAATGGAATTCCTTACAGAGAAGATCATATCTTTTTATCTGAAAGACTGACCAAAGATCATCTGCGCAATGGTTACGCTTACATGAAAGAAATCCTTCAAACAAGTGATATTGCCCAGCTTCCTAAACTGTGGATTACATCTTCCGATCTATCTGCCATCGGTGCAATACGTGCACTGAAAGAGGCTGGAATTCGGATTCCTGAAGACATGGCAATTATTGGCTGGGATAATCTGGAAATATCCGAAAATATTTTTCCAAGTTTAACGACAGTTCACCAAGATCAGGCGGAACTTGGTGAAAAATCCTGGCAATTAATTTTTGGATTATTAAATAAGAAAAATCCAGAGAATATTATTTTGAATCAGAAAATCATATTCCGTCAGTCTTGTCCTATCTGAATTTCCAAGAATAACAGGGAGGGCAGAAGAAATTTATCATATCAGCATGATCGTCAAAATACGACATTGCCTGGAAACGGATTTCTCAGTATAATAAAAGGTAATTATATTAATCTGAAGGAAAAGTGAAGTTTATGCTGAATATCAGGAAATGGTTTTATAAATTATGAGAACAAAAATATCTTTAGCAACATCCTGATGGAAATTTACAGATACCACAGGGAATCTCTCTTTTGTGACATTGCCGCACACCTGGAATGCCAAGGACGGTCAGAATGGCGGGAATAATTACAGGCGTGGAACCTGTACCTACGCCACTACATTTACAGTTCCGGAATTTGATGCAGCCACCCAGCAGGTGTGGCTGCAATTTGATGGTGTCAATTCCAGCGCAGACGTCTGGCTGAATGGTCAGTCCATCTGTACCCATGATGGTGGATATTCCACATTCCGGATTCAAATTACTGATTTTCTTGAAACTGATAATCAGCTTATTGTTAAAGTAGACAACAGTACCAATGATCATGTTTACCCACAGAAAGCAGATTTCACCTTCTACGGTGGAATTTACCGGGATGTCACTCTTTTGATCGTCAGCAGGAATCACATTGCTCTTGGACATTTTGGCGATACTGGGGTAAAAATCAGTCCTTGCGTCAAAAATGGAACAGCAGAAGTGTCTGTTTCCACAACAATTGAAGGCGAAGGAACCGTTGAAGTGGAATTGCTGGATGTCAGCGGGGAGCAGGTTGGAAAGAAAGTGGGAGAGAATGTCACATTACGTCTCGAAAATCCGCATCTTTGGAATGGCGTCAAGGATCCATATCTTTATACCTGTGTTGTCCGTTTACTAAATAAGGGGAAAATTGAAGATGAAGTGCAGACGAAGGTTGGTATTCGCACTTTTTCGGTAGACTCTAAGAAGGGATTCTTTTTGAATGGGAAGTCCTATCCACTTCATGGAGTTTCCCGTCACCAGGACCGTAAGGGGCTGGGAAATGCGATTACCCATGAAATGCATGACGAAGATATGGCACTTATTCGGGAGATGGGGGCAAATACGATCCGGCTTTCCCATTATCAGCATGATCAGTACTTCTATGATCTTTGCGACAAATATGGTATGGTTGTCTGGGCTGAAATCCCTTATATTTCTGAACATCTGCCCAATGGTTGCGAAAATACCATCATTCAGATGAAAGAACTTCTTTATCAGAATTACAATCATCCCAGTATTATCTGCTGGGGAATCTCTAACGAAATTACGATTTCAACAAAAGATAAGGCAGGCATGTTGGCAAACCATCATGAGCTAAACGATCTGTGTCATAAAATAGACCCAACGCGTCTCACTACGCTGGCCTGTTATGCCATGTGCAGTCCATTTAATCCTGTGGCGCACATCACGGATATTGTCAGTTGGAACCTTTATCTTGGCTGGTATGTTCCCGGGCTGTTCCTGAATGACTTATGGCTGAATCTTTTTCATTGGATTTATCCGGAACGGGTATTGGGGTTCTCTGAATACGGCGCTGAAGGAATGCCGAATCTTCACAGTACACACCCTCATCGCGGTGACCAGACAGAAGAGTATCAGGTAAAGTATCACGAGTATATGCTGCGCTGCTTCGAACGTCATAAATGGCTTTGGGCGACCCATGTCTGGACGATGTATGATTTCGCATCCGATGCACGTGATCAGGGCGGCGAACCGGGAATGAATCATAAGGGTCTGGTTACCTTTGACAGAAAGACGCGAAAGGATAGCTTCTATCTTTATAAGGCGTGGTGGAGTGATGAAAAATTTGTTCACATCTGTTCTAAGCGTTTTATTGACCGGATAGAGAAGAAAATTAAAATAAAAATCTACTCCAATCAGAAGAAAGTCACTTTGTATGTTAATGGAAAAAAGTTTTCAGAACAAACAGGAGAACATATTTTCCAATTCTGTGTGCCGTTGAAAGGCAAAATTGAGGTTAAAGCTATCGCTGGAGAATGTATGGATACAGCAGGATTCCGTAAAGTTGATAGATTCAATTCTAGTTACCGGCTGGATAAAAATAATTCAAGCAGTACGAACTGGGTATAAGACGGGGGAAATTCTGTAGGCTGGCTTTTAAGTTATGCTGGATACATATCATTATACAAACAAATGTTCGAAAAAAGACTTGTAAAACAGAACACTTGTTTGTATAATGAAAATATGAACAGAGATATTATAGACAACAGATATACCACACAGGAGAAACTACAGATTCTGGCAGATGCGGCGAAATATGATGTTGCATGTACCTCAAGCGGATCAAGCCGCCGGGGAAAGAAAGGAGAACTGGGCAATGCAGAGGCATGTGGCATTTGTCACAGTTTTGCAGCAGATGGCAGATGTATTTCTTTGTTAAAAATATTGATGACGAATCATTGCGCTTACGATTGTAAATACTGCATCAATCGTGCCAGTAATGATGTGAAGCGTGCTACGTTTACACCAGAAGAAATCTGCGAACTGACGGTGGAATTTTATAAGCGGAACTATATAGAAGGTCTTTTCTTGAGTTCCGGAGTTTTGAAAAACCCCACTTATACTATGGAGAAGATGTGTGAAACATTGCTTCTTTTGCGTACCAGATATCATTTTAATGGATATATTCATGTGAAGACCATTCCTGGAGCTTCAGATGAGCTGCTTGCTGCAGCTGGTTACCTTGCAGACCGAATCAGTATTAATCTGGAGCTTCCTACAGAGGCCGGGCTTAAGACACTTGCACCGAATAAGACAATGGGTACCATCCTGAATCCAATGGGGAAAGTCCAGAATACCATTGCAGCACATCGCATGGCAATTGGTAAATCAGCATATATGGAAAGAAGCCGTGGAAATCAATATCTGAATAACGGTATTTTTTCAGAAGAATCAAAGCGATTATTTTCCAGAAAGCTGGATAATGCGAAGGCTGTAATGCAAACAGAAGATAAGAAAAGCCAGGATTTGTATTTTAATAAAAAGAATGAAAACCTGGATGGTCTGCTGACTTGGAATAATGCCTGTCAGCTGGCTCCACATGATATGTCCAGATTGAAGCGCAGTTTTGCGCCTGCAGGACAGAGTACCCAGATGATCATTGGCGCTACAGGCGAAAGTGATTATACCTTATTGAATACGACGCAGCAACTATATCAGGGCTTTGATCTGAAAAGGGTTTTTTATTCAGCATATATTCCTTTGAATGAAGATACAGCTTTGCCGAAGCCTGGAACACCAGCACCTCTTTTGCGGGAGCACAGGCTGTATCAGGCAGACTGGCTGCTTCGTTTTTATGGATTTCAGGTGGGGGAACTATTATCAGAAGACAGACCTAATTTCAATGAGCTGGTAGATCCCAAATGTGACTGGGCACTGAGACATCTGGAGCAGTTTCCGGTAGAAGTAGAGAAGGCAAGCTACGCTATGTTGCTGAGAGTGCCTGGAATCGGACCGAAATCCGCTGATCGCATCACTTATGCCAGACGTCATGGCAAGCTGGATTTTATCAGTCTGAAGAAAATGGGCGTTGTGTTAAAAAGAGCGCATTATTTTATCACCTGTGGAGGGAAGCAGATGTATCATACACCCATTGAAGAAGCTTATATTGTACGTCAGCTGACCAGTGCTGATCATGTGGAGATATGGAATGCCAGGCATGTTAATGAGACATTTACGCAGATGTCACTGGCTGATTTTGGAATTGGATGAAGCGGATACGTCACACTGACGAAATGGGTCGCATTATGGAGGCTGGCCATGAACCGTTACTGTTTTATATGGGAACAAGAATAGTCGGAGAGAAAAGCAATGAAGATATTTACTTGCCAGGACAGGCTTGAGGATATTATGACCTGTATTTATGATGCATGGGCGGAAGCTTTACGGATAGGACACGATCAGGTACAATTAAGAAAAGAACCTGTATTTCAGCAGACGATGTTTGATGAATATATTCATGTGGATAGAGACTGCGGGAAGGCTGAGAAGGTGATCCGTTCTATCCGCAGAGATATTTCAGAGGAAGCATATCTGGATGTATACTATGCCACGTTGGCTGTCCAGGAGGATGCATTGCAGATTATTTATAATTTTCTGCGGGTTGGCTTCGCGGTAGGAAAGACGGTGTTGGAACAATATTCCAATCCACATGTAATGCGGATGTTAGAGCTTCGTCGCAGGGTCAGCAATGAGAGTCATCATTTTCGGGAATTTGCCAGGTTTCAGTCAATGGATAATCAGGTTTATGTCAGTCACCTGGAACCCAAAAACGATGTGATCATGCTGGTGGGGAGACACTTTGCAGACCGCATGCCATCAGAATACTGGATGATCATTGACGATAACCGTAAGACTGCCTGTGTACACCCGAAAGATGGAAGCAATTATTTACGATATCTGACTGACAGCGAGTTTGAAACACTTAGGAAAACAGAAGACTATGAAGATTCGTACACTAAGATGTGGAGAACATTCTTTCAGGCGATTGCGATTAAAGAACGGGAGAATTACGTGTGCCAACGTAATTTATTTCCAATCTGGAAGCGGAAGCATGCAGTGGAATTTACGATTGGTAAATAGGCTCTGACAAATTTGAAAAGTAAGGAACATAAATTATGGAAAAAAATACATTCTACACAGACATTCCCTATGTAAACAAGAAAGTATCAAGAATTTTTGCAGGTACTGCATTTCCACTCATCCAGAATGGTAAGGATGGAACTGAAGTTTTTGAAGCAGCACTTGCCAATGGAATCAATGCGTTTGATACGGCCAGGAATTATATGCATGCGGAGCGCTCTCTTGGAAACTGGCTGGAAAAAAGCGGAAAAAGAGATGAAGTGGTAATCTTAAGCAAGTGCGCACATCCAGATATATTCGGCCGCAAGAGAGTAAATGAAAAAGCCATGCGAAAAGACCTGGAGAAGTCATTAAAAGAATTAAAGACAGATTATATTGATATCTATCTGCTTCACAGAGATGATCCGGAGACGGATGTGGCAGTACCAGTAGAGGTGTTTAATGCCATGCATTCTGAGGGCAAAATTGGCGCTTTCGGAGGTTCCAACTGGACGCATACCCGGATTGAGGAAGCCAATGAATATGCATACAAGCATAATCTGATTTCTTTTTCCGTATCCAGCCCTAACTTTGGCCTTGCACGACAGGCTCAGGATCCCTGGGGAGGCGGCTGTGTAACCATATCCGGTCCGGAGAATGAAGAAGCAAGAGCCTGGTATGAGAAGAACCAGATGCCTGTGATCGCGTATTCTTCTCTGGGAAGAGGACTTTTTTCCGGTAAAATGAAAAGTACAGATAAAGATCGTGTGCAGGATTTCCTGGATTCCCCTGCGGTAAAAGGATATGCATGCGAGGATAATTTTGAGCGGTTAAAAAGATGTGAGCTGTTGGCGGAAAAATATAATGTGACAGTGCCACAGATCGCAATGAGCTGGATTTTTGCCCAACCGATTAATACTTTTGCAGCTGCAAGTATGTCCAGAAATGAGAGAATGATAAAAAATGTGGAGGCATTTAATCTGGAAATTTCAACAGAAGAGGTTGCATATCTTGATTTAAGGTGCTAGAGTATTTAAAAAGAAATACAAAATCTAGACGATAAAGAGTATTGAGGGGCTTTTATATGAACATCGAAGAGGCAGTTTCTATTTTTAAAAATATCAGTGAGCGTTCAAAGAAGTATGAAGAAATGGGGAAGGCACTTCACAGTGCACTCTCCCCGGAAGAACGCCTGCAGCGTTTTCAGGAGCGCTCTGTAGTGACACTGGAATTCTACCAGAAAAACCAGCTTGAGCAAAAGCAGCTTTTGAGCTGGATGAAAGGGGAACTGGATACAAGCCCTTCAGATGAGGATTATGATGTTTTGCTTGAGTATACAAGAGCTTTGTATGTAAGCGCTTACGGCGATATGTTCCTGCTTCAGGAGCTGGTTCGTCTGCTTCTTCCACATTATGAAGAAAAGAAAGATTATGTACATCTGATCTTTTTATATTTATGTCTGGCATTTGTGAATCTTGAAGTTTCAAGGATTATTCACCAGGGCTATGGAGATGCTTCCATGGATTGTTATCGCAAACTGTTTGAACTGGCGAAACTGGTTGATCCCAAAGAGCGCCATCTGATCTATCGTGATCTGGCAGTTGCATATGCAAACGTTCTGATGGTTGAAAACTGTCTGCTTACCATTACCATGGACGAAGCCTATAGCTATTGGTTAGATGCAAAGGAACTTCGTAACAGTCCGGATTTTCTTGCTTATATGAAGCTGCCGGAGTCGGAGAGAAGCGTGGCTATTCTGGATCGTTTTATCGCACGGTTTGAAACAGAATCTTACAATATCTATCGAAATAACCATGTCAGTGCCACGCCACAAATGGTAGAATGGATGGAAGTGCGAAGCGAAGCGGAATTTAAGCGGGAAGCTGCGAAAGATAAGGAACTGCTTGAATGCTCCTCGGATCTTTTGATTACCCATATAGAATACCTGCTGGATCATAACAAGATTGCTCCAAGGGAGGCTCTTTCCACTTTGGATTCCTATGTGGATAAGCGTGCCCCGCTTTTGAAAACAAGAGAAGACGATATTATTTCCTTTTATACAACCTATACGGAAGAGATTCTTGTTCTTCTGCCGAAGGCAGGGCTTTCCGCACAAGAGCAGAAGCAGATTTTGCTGAAATATACAGATATTATCGAGTCTTTTATCCGCAAGTATACCCATGACAGGAATTTTGCATATTCGTTAAATAACGGACTCTGGGTGCTTGGATTCGAGCCGGAATTTTACCGTTATATTCCCTCTCCGGAAGAAAAAATTGAACGCCTGTACCGGTTTGTCGTTACCCGTCATCTGACTACTTATCTGCATTCCCAGATGGTAGCCTATTTTGCAGAAACGGTTCTTGACAGAGTACTTGATAGAAGACCGGAGCTTTTTGTAGGTTTTCATGGTCTTCGAAATGCAGAAGAGGTATTAAAGCAGAAGGATAAGCGAGTGTTATTGTAAAATATCAGATAAAATCTGCAGCAGTAGGAGTTAGTGTTGAGGGAAAATGTACTGCTGGACAGCAATTCGGAACATTTCAGGGAAGCGACACATGCAATGCAGCCAGAGATGATGCATTTACTGTAATGTATACAATACAGAAACTTGGCGACGTATATTCATCGCAGCCATCTTTGGAATTAAGTGAGGAACTTCCAAGCGGAACAACGATCATTATGCAGACAAATGGTGCGTATTGGTACAATAATCATCCGTCAGGAACAACAATCCAGTTATCTGATTTCAATAAAATGGGAGTTGCTGGAAGCTTTTCTTATAATTATGGGAAAAATCAAGAGTATCGCTTTGTTTTTGATTTTTCAAAAGCAGCAAGTGGAATATCTTCTGATTCTTTAAACGTAACCTTGGCGTATATGCATAAGGACACAGAATCAACCGATTCAGTCAAGGCTTCTGTGGCGATAAAGATGGAGGCGAAAGGAATATTTGGACTGAGGGGAACAGCAGAAAATCTCCAGATAACTGCACCGAACAATAATGGGGGCTGCAGATGGAATCGTAAAAATCTGATATTAAAAGTAAGTGCTGCAAGTGATACACAATTTCCGGCAGATGCAAAATTGATTATTAAAGAGAGCGATAAGACCTATACATACAGGAAAAATAATAACGATATATTTGTAGTCCCGCTTGGATGGGAACAGAGTGATATAGTGAGTCTGTCACTGGAGTCTGAACTGGCATCACAAAGAGGAAAAACGTATCCTGTAGAGGTAAAACTCTGCGTAGGGGATGCAGTTGAAACGGTTTCGGATCTGCCACAGGCAGCAGAATACGAAACAGAAGCGGTGATAAATGATCTTTCATTGAAAATTGCCGATACGCCAACTCCTTCGTTGAAAATCGCAGGAACACAGAAAATCCTGAAAATAACAGATAAACTAAAGCTAACCATAACAATGAAGGATATTCCTTCAGATAGTACTGTTCATGCAACGATTCAGCAGAAAGGAGTAAATGGCTATAGTGGTAACTTCCTGGATGCAAGCGTGATGCAGGGAGATAATGAATTTAGCCTTGGAGGAATCACTGCGGCTGGTAGTTATCAATTGCTTATAACCGTTACAAAGAATAATCAGAAATTGTTAACGGTACCATATTATTTCATCGTACAGGACAAATAACAGTTTCAGGAATGTGATAATTATAAGCCTTAAACGGTTATTAACGGTCCGAAAAAGAGAATCTCTGATGCACATTCATGTGTTAGAGATTCTCTTTTTACTCATCTGGGGTCTTGTGATATGTGATTCCAGAAATAATTAAATTTTTGTAAAACTTATTAAATAATATTTATTCTTTTAGAAAATCTTTTCCTTTAAAAAGACGGTGAGATATGTTATCTTATAGATATCATAAGAGTAACAGATATACATAAGCTCTTCTGAAAAAACAAAACATAGAAGGTGGTGAAATCCATGGGAAGAAAGGATATCATCACAAAAGAGTACATGGAGGACACAGAGGTATTTGCAGATGTGTTCAACCATATGATTTACCAGGGAGAAAAGGTTATTGAGCCTAAGAAACTGAAAGAACTGGATACAGCGAACGTGATTATACCCTATGGAGCAGATGGAACAGCGGTACCTTATCAAAAGTACCGGGATGTATTTAAGATTCTTAGTGCTATGGAAGATGAAAATGCAGTGTATCTGCTGTTGGGAGTGGAGAATCAGTCCAGAGTTCATTATGCAATGCCTGTGAAAAACATGGTATATGATTCCTTGGAATATGCTGCACAGGTACAGAAAGCAGAGTCTTCACATAGGAGAGCATTGAGGAAAAAGAATTCTGACGAGAAGAAGCCGGATTCTTCAGAATTTCTTTCTGGGTTTTACAGAGAGGACAGGTTGCTGCCAGTTATAACTGTGGTTGTGTATTTCGGAGCAGACGACTGGGTTGCTCCCAGATCATTGCATGAGATGTTAGTTGTTCAGGACGAAAAGATATTATCTTTGGTTCCAGACTATAGAATTAATCTGATTGCGCCAGGTGAAATGAGTGAAGAGGAGATAGAACATTTTACTTCTAGTTTTCGAGAAGTAATGCAGTTTATCAAATACTCGAAAGATACAAAGAAACTGAAAGAACTTGTGGAAACTAACGTAGCATTTAAAAGTATGGACATAAAAGCAACCAGAGTAATGGAGGAGATGACAGGAATGAGAATCGAACGGGAAGATGAGGAAGAAAAAGTGGATGTTTGTGCAGGAATTCTAGGGCTACAAGAAGAGGCAAGAACAGAGGGAATTACAAAAGGAATCCGGATTGGTGCAGAACGAGAACAAAGACTTACGAAATTTTTACTGAGAGATAATCGCATTGAGGATTTGAAACGGTCATTTGATGACGAAGCGTTTCGTAATAAGTTACTTAAAGAGTATGGAATAGATTAATGATGGGAGCGGTTGGGTGACGTTAATTTATAAATAATTTAGCACCCACTTAATCTTAATTTAACATTCCACATACCAGAAATTTAACAAAAACTATTATAATCCCCTTTCAGAAAGCGAAAGGGGATTTTTCTATGTCTGAAAAGGTTACAAGTGTGAGGAAAAGAATTTTTCTGTCTAACACAGTGATGGTACTGACAACACTGGTTCTTTTTTTGGCAATAAATCTTGTGATTGTAAAAATGTATGCGGAATCGGTGGAGGAAGAACTGTTCCTCTCTGTGCAGAATACGGAAAACATAGAGCAGGAGGGCGGCCTGGATGAAATTCTGGAAGGCTGGACCATTCACAGGGAGCAGTTCTTTCTTTATTTCGGATTAGATGGCCTTCTGTGTATCGGAGTGCTGCTTCTGGTCAGTCAGATTTTTACTGGGAGACTGACGGCACACATTATGGAGCCGTTAGATGCCCTGGGAGAAGGGGCTGGACGAATCCAGGAAAACGACCTGACTACACCGGTCGTTTGCAAAGGA
Source organism: Blautia sp. HCP3S3_H10_2 (assembly GCF_052122375.1). Classification (NCBI taxonomy): domain Bacteria; kingdom Bacillati; phylum Bacillota; class Clostridia; order Lachnospirales; family Lachnospiraceae; genus Blautia; species Blautia sp. HCP3S3_H10_2. The sequence continues at coordinate 162,746 of NZ_JBQKCL010000006.1, read as the reverse complement.
GACCTGGAGTTTCAGAATGTATGCGCTTCCTTTAATGATATGCAGATTCATCTTCTGGAAGAGCGGGAGAAGAACCGGAAGTATGAGAAGGCGCGGACAGACATGATCGCTGGAATTTCCCATGATCTGCGCACACCCCTTACGGCGATTCGCGGTTCTGTGAAGGGAGTGCTGGATGGAGTAGCGGCCACACCACAGCTGCAGGAAAAATTTCTCCAGGCAGCGTACAAAAGGACAGAAGATATGGACGGACTTTTAAATCAGCTGTTTTATCTTTCCAGAATGGAAAGCGGCAATGTGCCTCTGGAATTAAAGAAAACAGAGCTGAATTCCTGGCTGGAAAATTATGTGGAAGAAAAGAGGACTGTTTTACAACCGGAAGCGGCAGTGCTGGAGACAAGACTTCTGGAGAAGGAAATCTGGGTGTATATTGATCAGGTGCAATTTACCCGTGTGATTGACAATCTGATCGGAAACAGCCTGAAATATGCGGAGGTCAGCCCTGTGCGAATCGAAATAGCCGTGACAAGGACAAAAGGTGGAATCTGTCTTTGCGTCAGGGATAATGGAGTGGGAATTGAAAAAGAGAAGCTTCCGAATGTGTTTGAGGAGTTCTACCGTGGAGATGAATCCAGAAATAAGAAAGAAGGAAACGGGCTTGGCCTTTATATTGTGAAATATCTGGTTCAGGCCATGGGTGGTAATGTGCGGGCCGAAAGTGATGAAGGCTTCCAGGTCTTGATCGACCTTCCATTATCCAAGGCATGATTTTTATAATAATCAGGAATGTTGAATTATGGTTTCGAACAGCTTTGATTATTTTGGAGGCTATAATGGCAGTGTTATGAAATAATAATATGTAAAATGTTGAAAAAAGTGGATATAAGAAGAGATTAAGGAAAAAGAAAATGAATCAGAAAATAGAAAATAAAACAGAAAGTAAAATAAAGTCCCAGGCCAGAATCCTCATCGTGGAGGATGACGAAGACATCAGCATGATCGAAGATGCGTATCTGCAGCTTGCTGGCTTTGATACAACGATCATTGCAGATGGCAATCAGGTAGCCGGTGAATTAGAGAAAAGGGATTATGACCTGGTCCTTCTGGATCTGATGCTCCCAGGGAAAAGTGGCTATGAGATCTGTAAGGAAATCCGGGAAAAGCTGGATATTCCGGTACTTATGGTCACTGCCCGTACAGAATCTGTGGATAAGATCCGGGGGCTGGGCCTGGGTGCAGATGACTACATTGCCAAACCCTTCGATCCGGCAGAGCTGGTCGCAAGGGTGAATGCAAATCTGCGGCAATATGAGAGACTAAAAGAGAAATTTTCCACAGAAGCTGCTTCTGGGGAAAAAGAAAGTGCAGATACAGGGGAAATCCGGATTCATGGGCTGCGCATCCTGACAAACAGCTGGAAAGTGTACAAAGGGGATAAAGAAATCCGTTTTCCCAACCGGGAATTCGAACTGCTGAAATTTTTTGCCCAGAACCCGAATATTGTGTTTTCCAAGGAGCAGCTGTTTGAGAAAATCTGGGGCTATGATTATATGGGAGACAGTGCCACTGTAATGGTACATATTAACCGAATCCGGGAAAAAATCGAAGATGATTATAAGAACCCGAAAATCCTGGAGACTGTGTGGGGCGCAGGGTATCGTATGAATAAAGAGTAATGAAAAATAACAAAAATAACATTTTTATAAAAGAGAGAGTCCAATTAATACATTGTTTATATTTCGTTTAGAAAGAACCCTCCTGTTTATTTAACTGTGATTGGTATGATTACTACAGTTAAATGAACAGGAGGTTTTTTTGATGTTAAAAGATGGTATTAATGGATTTTGTATGGCGCTGGCAGACAGTGTGCCAGGGGTATCAGGAGGAACAGTAGCGTTCATTATGGGATTTTATGATAATTTCATTGGCTCTATTGACGCTCTTGTATATGGAAAAATGGAGGAGAAGAAAGGGGCTCTTCGCTATCTGCTCCGCCTGGGACTGGGCTGGATCATTGGCATGGGGATGGCTGTGGTACTTTTGTCCTCTTTGTTTGAAAGTCATATTTACATGGTAAGTTCTCTGTTCCTTGGCTTTATAGCAGGAGCTATTCCGCTGATCATAATGGAAGAAAAAGAAAGCTTCCGGGAATTGGGAAAGGGAATTCTCTTTTGTATAGCAGGAATTGCTCTGGTTGCAGGAATTACCTTTGCAAATGGTAAGCTTGGAACATCCTCTATGGATCTTGGAGGCTTTTCCCTGGGACTTGGAATCCGGTTGTTTTTCATTGGAATGGCTGCAATTTCCGCCATGTTTCTTCCTGGAATTTCCGGATCTACATTGCTTCTGATCTTTGGAGCATACATTCCGGTGATCACAGCAATAAAAGGTGTCTTATCCCTGCAGCTTTCTTATATCCCGGCGCTGGCGTTCTTTGGCTGTGGTGTGGTGGCTGGAGCGGTAACAGTAGTAAAGCTGATCCGCATCTGCCTGGAAAAATTCCGCACACAGACGGTATATGCCATTCTTGGAATGATGATCGGTTCCTTTTATGCCATTGTAATGGGACCGACCACTTTAAAAACACCGCAGGCGGCAATGAATGTGAATAGTTTTCAGATCCTGGCTGCTATTGTGGGGGTACTTCTGGTTCTGGGAATGCAGATCATAAGGGATAAAAGAGTGGAAGGTAATGAAGCTTTTGTGAAAAAGAGTAAATGCTAATGAAAATGTGCAGGAAAAAATAACTGATAATAGAGAGTTGTAAAGACAAGGGGATGAAAATATGAACGCTGTAATTTTACCGGCATATAAGCCGGATGAAACCATTGTACAGATTGCAGATGATTTATGGAATTCCGGGTGCAGGATCGTTGTAGTAGATGATGGAAGTGGAACGGAATATGCACCTTTGTTTGAACAGGTCGGAGACATTTGTACTGTATTACATCACGAGGAAAACCGGGGAAAGGGAGCTGCCATAAAAACAGCACTTTCCTATATCCAAAAGGAAATGCGGGATGTGGATGTAATCGGAGTAATGGATTGTGATGGACAGCATTTGCCGGAAGATATGAGAAAGCTTCTGGTATGTGCACGGGAAAATCCTAAGACACTGGTGCTTGGATGCAGAAATGTGGGAAAAGAAATGCCGCTGAAATCCAGAATGGGAAATAAGATCACAAGAGATATTTTTTATCTGGCAAGCGGTGTGCATGTGTCCGATACCCAGACAGGGCTGCGGGCATTTACGGCAAACATTATCAACAGCCTGCTCAGTATTAAAGGGGAACGCTATGAATATGAGACAAATGTCCTTCTGGTGCTGGCAAGAATCGGTGTACCATTTGAGGAAATTCCAATTCATACCATTTACAGAGACAGGGAAAATTCCACTTCCCATTTCAGGGCGGTGCGGGATTCGGTAAGGATTTATAAGGATATTCTGAAATTCACGATGTCCTCTTTTTCCAGCTTCCTTCTGGATTATCTGTTGTTTTCCCTTTTGATGGTACTTTTCCCGCATACGGCGCCATGGGTACTTGGGGCAAATGTTCTCGCCAGGATGGTAAGCGCATTTTACAATTACAGTATGAATTGTATTTTTGTTTTTCACACAGAACATCATGTGAAAAGCGCATTTCAGTATTTTGCCCTGGCAGTTTTTATCCTGTGTGTGAATAATGTGATCCTTACAGGATTTGTGCAGGTGGCGGGCTTTTCCGTATATCCTGCAAAGCTGTGTACAGAGTGCCTGCTGTTTTGCATCAGCTGGCTGGTACAGAATTTTATTATTTTCCGAAAGGAAAAAGGCGATGGCCTTGAGAATAAAGAACTTGTGAATGGACAGATGAAAGCATGAAAAAAAGAATTTTATGTCTGATGGGGGATGTAGCAGCGGCAGCGGTGATTCTTCTGGTGGTGTGGATCGTGTATTACAAAGTTCCGCAGAAGAGGATAAAGGCGGTATCTGTAAACCAGAGCAGCCAGACTGTTCAGAATTCAGGGGTGGAAACAGGAGACAGTTCTTCTTTGCTTGTAGAAGCAAATGGAGGTGCCGGAAGTGTGGAAAGTCAGCTGCAACAGGGAGAGACGGGGAATCCGGATCATCTTCAGGTGACAGACCAGGTATATAGTACAGAGGACTGGCACCAGAAATTTGCAGATAAATTTACGGATCAGGTTGTGGCAACAGATACTTCTTATACAAGTCCGGATCTGTCTATCCAGTTGTCCTATTACAATTATGATACAGGGAAAAAGGACTACTCCAATTACGGAAAGCACTTGAAATATGGTACGGAAACATCTTATGTACTGGCAGATATTTATGTAGGAGACATTCATCAGCTTCAGACTGCTTTTGCCCAGGATACTTATGGGGTAGGATATACAGAGAAGCTTTCGGATATGTCAGACCGGATGAAATCGGTACTGGCTGTAAATGGAGATTCTTACAGCAATGACAGGCACAAGGACAATGGAACCATTATCCGGAATGGCGTGATCTACAGAAATAAACAGGCAACTGCAGAAACCTGTGTGCTGAATTGGGATGGAACAGTGGATATTTACCCGCCGGGACAGGTGGATACCCAGCAGCTGATCCAGAGGGGCGCTTATCAGAGCTGGATCTTTGGGCCCAGTCTTCTGGATGATAATGGAAAAGCAAAGAGCAGCTTCATTACCTGGGATTATATCCGCCAGTCCCATCCAAGAACGGCACTGGGGTATTACGAACCTGGACATTACTGCCTGCTTCTGGTAGATGGAAGACAGAGCACTACAAGAGGAATGTTTCTGGATGAGATGGCAAAGGTATTTGAAGATCTTGGCTGTAAAAAAGCATATAATCTGGATGGAGGGCACTGTTCATTTATGACATTTAATGGGACTACGGCCAATCATCCGTATAAGCCGGAGCATGAGATCGCAGATGGGATTTTTATCCTGGACAAGACTATGTTGTAAACAAATTTTAGAAAACAAATCCATTTGGCAGATCAGCCACAGCGACGAAATGCGAAGGGGGGAGGCTGGCTCTGAAGCATTACAAATTTTTGCGGGAATAAATGGAAAGCATTGGATATTAGAAATAAATGGTAGGAATAACGAACAGGAGGAATTATCATGAGCGGAATAAGAGGAATATTACTTCATATCTGTGTAGTTTGCAGTCTGGTGTGCATGGTAACGAAGATATTAGATTATTACAATCCTTATATGGATTTTTCGGGCCATGTAGTTGGATTCCAGTTTCTTTTATATGGAGTGGTAATCGTACTGGAACTGACCCGTCGGTATAACAACAGAACCGGTCAGAAATCGGCCAAAAGTAAAAAAACACATTACACAATGTTAAATAATTTTAAATATGTTTAACATTAGCAATACCTGAAATTTAACATAGGAGACTATAATGTCTTTCAGAAAAGAAAAAAGTAAGAGAAATGATACAGGCAGAAAAAGCAAGGAGGCTTTTTTATGAGAAAGACATTACAGAAAATAGAAGTCAACAGTTTTATAGATGAATTTGTAAAGGCAAGACAGAAATATTTCACAAAAGGACAGGAATGGCTGGAGGCTGACCTGGCAGAAGAAAAAATATATGTGTATGCAGACAAGAATCAGCTGGCAGTGGAACTGGATGAGCTTGTGAAAAACAGCCTGATGCATAGCGCGGTAGTTCCTATGGAAATGCGGATCCAGGTAGAGAGAGCATCTGATGGTGCGAAAATCAATTATATGGATAATGGAGCAGGAACCTGGAGAAACAGAAGCTTTTTCGTAGCTGGAAATGCAGATGCGAGAGCTGCTGGCGAAAAACGCTGGGGAGTGCAGATGGCGTAATAAAATTTAGAGAGTAAAATGCATTGTATTTACGACACGTAAAGTATCTTTGGAACTGGTTTGACTGGCGGCGAAGAAGATGCGATGAGTTATAATAGAATGATAAAAGGAAAGGCTACGGTTAATTGCTGGATTGTAATTGACGGTAGCTTTTTTTTGTGTGGCTTCGAATGCGTGAGGAAATTTGAAATCACAAGTATGTAGAATATTTTGAGAATATAAAAACGGCAATTACAGAATTTTCCGCAATTGCCGTTTGGCTCGCTGTGTGTATGAATTCCATAAATGAAAATGTAAAAATTTTCATTTATGGTGATGTCTGCGTAAGCAAACATGTTTGTTTAGATATTCAGAAGATCACTGAATACTTTAAGAGCACCATCTGTATTGTGTGCAAGCACACGTTTCGCAAGAACTTTACCAAGCTGTACACCTTCCTGATCGAAGCTGTTCAGGTTCCATACGAAGCCCTGGAACATGATCTTGTTCTCAAAGTGAGCAAGTAATGCGCCAAGGGAAGCTGGTGTGAGCTCTTCGCCGATGATAATGCTGGATGGACGTCCACCCTTGAAGTTCTTATTCAGGTTCTCATCCTCTTTACCGCAGGCGAATGCAACAATCTGTGCTGCAACGTTCGCGCAAAGCTTCTGCTGGCTGGTGCTGTTCTCAATGTCAACATCTACGCCGAGCTGGCTCTTCTTAAAGCCGATAAACTGAAGCGGGATGATGTCAGAACCCTGATGTAATAACTGGTAGAAGGAATGCTGTCCGTTGGTTCCTGGCTCACCGAAGATAACCGGACCGGTCACATAGTTTACAGGCTCACCGAAACGGTTGACAGTTTTACCATTGGACTCCATATCACACTGCTGAAGGTGTGCAGGGAAACGGCTTAATGCCTGTGAGTATGGAAGAACAGCGGTGGAAGGATAGCCCTGTACATTTCGCTCATAGATACCGATAAGGGCATCCAGCATATCCGGGTTCTCCATAAGGTTACGGTTGGTAGCAAGCTGATCCTCAGCTGCTGCGCCATCAAGCAGCTGTGCAAATACTTCCGGGCCGAATGCAAGGGAAAGGATCGCTCCGCCTACACCGGAAACAGAAGAGTAGCGGCCGCCGATATAATCGTCCATGAAGATTGCAGTCAGGTAATCCTCGCTCTTTGCAAGAGGTGAGGTCTCACTTGTAACTGCAAGCATATGCTTGGACGGATTTAATCCTGCCTTAGTCAGGGCGTCTTTTACAAATGCTTCGTTGGTCAGTGTCTCAAGGGTAGTACCGGACTTGGATACAACGATGAATAAGGAGTGTGCAAGATCTACAGAAGCAAGGACTGCAGCTGCATCATCCGGGTCAACGTTGCTGATGAATTTCGCTTCCATCTTAAAGGTGTTATTTGCCTTCGCCCAGTTCTCAAGTGCGATGTAAAGGGCACGTGGACCAAGGTCACTTCCGCCGATACCGATCTGGACAACAGTGGTAAATTTCTCGCCAGCTTCATTGGTGATCTCACCTGCATGAACCTTATTAGCGAAATCAGCTGCCTTCTTCTGCTGGGCAACATAGAACTCACGCTTGTCTACACCGTCTACAACAACAGGATCGCCAAGCTGTCTGCGTGCCAGATGATGAAGAACCATACGGTTCTCTCCTGTATTGATCACAGCACCATTGTATAATTCCTGGAACTTGTCGATCAGCTGCGCCTCGTCAGCCAGCTGTGCAAGTGCATTTAAAACAGTTTCGTCAACCTGTTTGGCTGCATAGTTGTAAGTCAGACCTGCTGCCATCTTTGTACTATAATCAGCTACACGCTTGCCACCTTCTTCCCCTGACAGAGCTGCTGCAATGTCTACGTGGTTCTTAAGACTGTTCAGTCTGGCAAAAGAATCAAGTGTGTCAAGATTTTTCCATGTTGCCATAATATAATTCCTCCTTATAAATGGTTGAGACCAGAGTGGATTTAAAATGTTTTATTAAAAGGCTCCGGGATCTCGTAAAGGCTTCCTATTGGGAAGTCCACATTACTGTCATTATACTGAAAAAAAATGGGAATTTCAATGCAAGGATGAAGATTCGTGAAAAATCAACATTTCTGTGGAAAATTTAGGCGTAAATATGAAAAAAAGAACATATGAAAAGCCGGGCGGTCTCTTGTGATCTATTAATAAAAAGGGCATTCGGTGAAAATAGTTTCCCGAATGCCCTTACGTGTGCGCTTTTTTATTCCTGTGTGATGCCGGTTACTTCATATCCGGCGTCTTTGATAACCTGGCGGATTTTCTCTTCGTCTACTTTTTCCGGTGCGGTGAAAATAGTGGTTCCGGCATCGTGGGAGGAAACAACATCCTGTACCCCGAATGCTTCCTGAACTGCTTTGTTTACGTGTGCTTCACAATGACCACACATCATTCCTGTTACATTGACTGTTACTTTAACCATGGTATCATTCTCCTTTTTGTTAATATTGTTATTAATATCGTTGCTGCGGGAAACCGGGCAACTGTTATTAATCGTTGAAGCTGTTTCTTTATTATTTACATCTTTATTTACACTTTTGCCAGAAACGGTCTCTTTTACTGGTTCAAATGAGACTTGTTTTTTTAGCTTTTTATCTTTGGTGGCGTCATGAATCTTAAACAGATTCAGTCTCAGTGCATTGGTAACCACGCAGAAGCTGGAAAGACTCATAGCTGCGGCACCAAACATCGGGTTTAAAGTCCAGCCGAAAATCGGAATCCATACACCGGCTGCCAGTGGAATACCGATCACATTGTAGAAGAATGCCCAGAAAAGATTCTCATGGATGTTACGGAGAGTAGCGCGGCTAAGGCGGATGGCAGCAGGCACATCAGAAAGCTGGCTTTTCATAAGAACCACATCTGCCGCGTCAATGGCTACATCTGTTCCGGCACCGATGGCAATGCCGATGTCAGCTCTGGTAAGTGCAGGTGCATCATTGATACCGTCACCTACCATGGCAACCTTGCCTTTTTCTTTCAGGGATCGGATGACGCTTTCTTTTCCGTCTGGGAGGACACCTGCGATAACCTGGTCTACACCAGCCTGTGCACCGATTGCCCTGGCTGTGCGCTCGTTATCACCGGTAAGCATAACTACGTGGATTCCCATATTCTGCAGCTCTTTTACAGCCTGTGCACTGTCTGGTTTGATCACATCAGCGACTGCGATGATTCCAAGAAGCTTGCCATCCTTTGCAAAAAGGAGAGGCGTTTTTCCTGCTTCTGCCAGTTTTTCGGCCTGGGAGAGAAGGGCAGGGGAAACAGATACCAGTGTGCTGATGTATTTCATGCTTCCTCCGATCAGAGTGGAAGTACCAAGCTGTGCAGAAAGTCCATTTCCGGGAAGGGCCTGGAAGCTGGTAACATCAGGGGACAAAAGTCCAAGGTCAGAAGCTTTTTCCAGAACTGCTTTTGCAAGCGGATGCTCGCTTTTTTTCTCAAGGGCATAGGCGAAGGTGAGAAGATCATTTTCAGATACGCCGTCAGCGGGAAGGATATCGGTCACCTGGGGCTGACCACTGGTGATGGTGCCGGTTTTGTCAAGGGCAACGATCTGGATCTTGCCAGCCTCCTCAAGGGAAACTGCGGTTTTAAAAAGAATACCGTTTTTGGCGCCCATTCCATTTCCAACCATAATGGCTACCGGGGTAGCAAGGCCAAGGGCACAGGGGCAGCTGATCACAAGTACGGAAATTCCTCTTGCAAGGGCATATCCAAATTCATGGCCGGTGAGCAGCCAGATAATGGTGGTAACAATGGCAATGGTGATAACAGCTGGTACGAAAACTCCGGAAACGCGGTCTGCGATTTTGGCAATGGGAGCTTTGGTGGCAGCGGCATCACTGACCATTTTGATGATCTGGGAGAGGGTAGTGTCCTCACCAACACGGGTGGCTTCGCATTTAATGAAACCGGACTGGTTTACGGTGGCTGCAGAGACAAGATCTCCGGCTGCTTTGTCTACGGGGATACTTTCTCCGGTGAGAGCGGATTCATTAACGGCACTGGAACCTTCTATGATCACGCCGTCAACCGGAATGTTTTCCCCAGGGCGTACCACGAAGACATCACCTTTTACCACCTGGTCGATGGGAACGGTAGTTTCCTGTCCATTCCGGATGACAACAGCTGTCTTTGGGGCAAGCTTCATAAGACCCTTCAGGGCATCGGTGGTTTTTCCTTTGGAGCGGGCTTCCAGCATTTTTCCAACGGTGATCAGAGTCAGGATCATAGCTGCGGACTCAAAGTAAAATTCCATCATGTAGTGCATGACAAGCTCTGAATTGCCGTCTACCTGGGCTCTTGTCATGGCAAATAATGCGTAAACACTCCATACAAAGGATGCCATGGAGCCAAGGGCTACCAGGGTGTCCATGTTGGGAGAGCGGTGCCACAGGCTTTTGAAACCGCTGATGAAAAATTTCTGGTTGATGACCATGACGATTCCGGCGAGAAGCAGCTGGACCAGTCCCATGGCGATGTGGTTGTCATTAAACCAGGCGGGAAGAGGCCAGCCCCACATCATGTGCCCCATGGAGAAGTACATAAGTACCAGGAGAAAGCCTACGGATGCGATGAGACGCTTCTTAAGAATGGGGGTCTCATGATCCTCCAGGGCCTTCTCTGCATCGGAAACGGATTCCTTCTGGCCGGCGGCTCCTTTAAGGCTGCAGCCGTATCCGGCTTCTTCTACGGCAGAGATAATGGCAGAAGCTGTGGCAGTTCCTTCTACGCCCATGGAATTGGTAAGCAGGCTGACCGAGCAGGATGTAACGCCGGGAACCTTGTTTACGGCTTTTTCTACACGGGCGCTGCAGGCTGCACAGCTCATGCCGGTGACGTTGTATTGTTCCATAATAAATTCCTCCTTCTATAAGCTACTCCGATACCTACGGACTGCTTCGCACATACGTGTTCCCGCAGTCCTGCACACATGAGGAATCCGCTGATTTACTTCGTAAATCGCTACTTCCTCATGTGTGGCGGATGGCAAGGTGAAATGTCTTTTCGTGCAAGCACGAATAACATTTCCCTTTGCCATCCTGGTATCTCATTTCATTAATTTCTGCAATGTTGCAACCAGCTCATCGATGGTCTCGTCCTTTCCCTCCCGGATGTCCCTGGCAACGCAGGTGCGGATATGGTTGGCAAGAAGTTCTTTATTAAAGGCATTCACAGCAGCATTGACTGCGGCAGACTGGATCAGGATGTCGTTACAGTAAGCATCATTCTCCAGCATTCCTATAATGCCCCTTATCTGGCCTTCAATACGCTTCAGGCGGTTGACAAGCTTCTTGCGTTCGGCTTCAGTGCGGTCGGTGTGCTTGGTGCAGCAGCAGGAACAGACCTGCTGGGAGGAAGCTTGGGAGGGGTTGGCTTCCTCGACTTGGGAGGAAACTGTATGATTGGCTGGCATAGGCAGACTCCTTTCTAATGGTAGATATTATAGTAAATGAACCTGACGGGAAGCGTAGTCTGACATATATGAGAGATACATTTCTCGGCGGTTGTTAGTAGGTAAAAGTATTAAATACCCCTGTGGGGTATCTGAAATACAAGAATAATATATACCCCTAAGGGGTATTTGTCAATAGTGATTTAGGAGATTCTTTGAAAAGAATTGATTCTTCTGGAAATTTATAGTATGATAATAAAGACAAAAAAAGCGCGTTTAAATGGAATGCGGTTTATTTCCGCAGCGGCGTCCTTGCCACCGTAAAGTCGGGTCTTTTTAAAGGTGTCTTATAATGTAGGCGGTATCTCAGGGGCGTTATGGCTTACATTAAATTGTTAATGCACGAATCATAAGTTTGTTTGAAAGACTTTATGGAATGCATTATCTTTTAACGTACCCTCTTATAATAAGAGGGCTTTTTTTATGAAGGAGGAGAAAAATGAAGCAAAGAAGAACAAAGATTTTAGCACTGCTTCTTGCTGCTACCATGACAGTAGGTTCCCCGGCTGCTGCACTTACGGTTAGCGCAGAAGCAGAAGAAAATGGATTCTCAGATGTTTGGGAAACTGCAGATTCGCAGGAGGGCGAGCAGTTTATTACAGATGAAACACCAGCAGAGATTGGTGACGTGTACACAGGTGAAGTAGAAGGCACTGTGGACAATGAAGAGACCGGAATGGATGAGATTGCTGGTTTTTCTGACGGAGAAGAAGCTGGTTTTTTATCTGGTCTGGAGGAAAGTGCAACAGATGAACTTAAGAATGCAGAGGATACTATAGTAGGAAAAGCTTATTCGGCTACAGTACAAGTCCTTAATTCAGATGGCAATGTAGGTGGAATGTATGCAATGGACAGTGTGATTGTTACGTTGCAAAGTGATGGAACTTATCTTGTAAGAATGCATCAGACAAGTCATAATAGAGAGATTCTTGCACTTACAGATGATCCAAATGTTGCAAATTCGCATGCTGTGCCATGGTATAAAGGAAATGGAGAAGATGATCATTGGTTTACAATTCCGTTGACGTCATTGAATGATACATTACATTTTTGCATGATTAAAGGAGATTATGTACAGGATGGGAATGTTATTTCAGGTAAGACATTTAGCAAAATTCAGACTTTGACATTTGATATCTCCTCATTAAAGGAATCAACTGAAAGTCCGGCGGTATCTTCCGACATTAATATTTTACCGGCTACGGTTACAGAAAAAGCAGACTATACTGCAGTAGATGCAGCCATTGCAGCAATTCCAGCTGACCTGTCTGTTTATACAGACGAATCCGTAGCAGCTGTAACAGCAGCGAAGGATGCCATTGTACGAGATTTGGCCAAGGATAAACAGGCTGAAGTAGATAAAATGGCAGAGAATCTGAATGCAGCAGTGAAAGCGCTGGTACTGAAAGTAGTTCCAGTAGAAACTACTGAACTCGCAGTTACCAATACAACTGGAATGTTCAAAGTGACTAAAGCTGTCCTTCAGAAATCCGAAAGTGGACAGAAGCTTCTTCTTACACTTAGCAGCACAGGATATGAATATCTGTTTAAAGGCACTTATGAAGATGCTGTTGCTAACGGAAATAACAGAGATAACTGGATAAAGTTTGAGAAGACAGAAGCTGGTTATCAGTTTGAAATTCCGGTTTCTGATGGCGAGACCAAGCTTAGCCTGGTTTCTATTTCCAAAAACAAGCTGAAAAATTATGATGATGGAACTGCTACGATAGATAAGGTATTTTATCCACGCCAGGTAGTGATTGATTATAGTGCAAAGACGCTGACTGCTGGTGACTTTGATCATACAGTATCTTTAAGTGTGGATAATAAGGTGAAAATGTTCACTATTTCCAATGCATCTTTACATACAGTTGGTGGTCCGAACTCCAATGGTTATAAAGAAACACTGGAACTTACAATGGGAAGCACCAGTTTTAGTGCAATTTATGTAGGAAGTGCAGAAGAAGCAGCTAAGGCAGAGAGTACAATTCCGATTACCGATAAAAAGGCTTCTGTACTGATGAAAGAGAATGCAACTGGTGGTGCTACTATTCTGAATTATTTAGAAAAACCGGTTGTTTTATCCTTCTATTCTGTAAAGAATAAGGCATGGTATGAGCGCGTATTTACAGTCAGCAAGAAAAACGGAACTGTAAAAGTGGTAGCTCATAAACCTGCAACAGAGGTGAAGCTGGATGTAGATGCAAAAGAACTGATTGAAGGCGAGAGCTTTGATCTGACAGCTACCGTAACACCGGCAGACACAAGTGATGCTATTGTATGGAGCAGCAGTGACGAAAAGGTTGCCACTGTAACAGATGGTAAGGTGACGGCTGTGGGAGCAGGAACTGCTGTGATCACAGTAACAGCTGGTAATGTAAGTGCTAACTGTACGGTTACAGTTGTGAAAAAGACTTTCACATACACCATTCAGGCACTGCTTGCAAATGGTACTGCACAGACCAAGAATATCACAGACGTAGTTGCAACCGCTACAGATGAAGAGGGAAATGTAGTTCAGGCAGTTGCAGATTCCAAGACTATGCTTGAGTTCGAAGAACTCGATGCGACCAAGACTTATACGATTAAGGTTGTACGTGATGGTTACTATACAGTGACTGGTGTAAGAAATGGAAATCAGTACACATTTACTCCAACTGGAGAATGGGAATATACTGGCAAAATTGACCGTAAAGAAGACGGAAACACTGTAAATGTTGTTTTCAAAAAGGATGATTTGAAGGCTGCTTTAAAAGAAGTTCCTTCTGATTTATCATTATATACTGCAGAGTCTGCCGAAAAAGTAAAAGCAGCTGTTTCAGCAGCAGATCCAGATGGAAAAGATTTTGCAAAAAGAGATGAGCAGGCTGCTGCTATCAAAGTTGCTCTGAATGAGCTGAAGCTTGTTGAAGATGGAGAATATTTATCAGAGGCAACGGTTACAAACAAAGGTATGGATGTTCTGGACCTTAAGATCATTGTAGAAAATGGTGTAGCAAAAGCCCGTTTCATTGGAAGCAGTAAGGCATATGGAAAACTTTTCCTTGGAACATCCAGTGCAGCAAAGAAAGCAGCAGATGATGATCCAAACATGATTCTTCCAGATAATAACGGGGAATTAGTTACTAGCAGTGATGGAAAAACTGAGGCATACCAGTTCACTATGCCGATCAGTGGTTTTGCAAATGAGATTACATTCAGCTCTTATGCAACAGCAAGAAAGAAATGGACACAGCAGACAATCACATTCAGTTCTGGAAAATTACAGAAATACATTAAGACCACAGGTATCAAACTGGATCAGACAGAGACGACTCTGGATGCAGGTAGCAAAGTAGTCCTTGTTGCCAGCGTAGAGCCTGCAAATGCAACTTATCGGGATGTTACCTGGACAAGCAGCGATGAAAAGGTGCTGACAGTAGCAGAAGATGGTACCGTAACAGCTGTAGCAGAAGGAAAGGCAACGATCACAGCTGTAACTGGTGAATTTAAGGCAGAGTGCCAGATCGCAGTCCACACCTATGAAACACTTCCAGCAAAAGCAGCAACCTGCACCAGAACCGGACTTACCGAAGGTATCAAGTGCTCCGTTTGCGGAGAAATCATAAAAGCCCAGGAAGTGATTCCGGCACTTGGTCATAAGGAAGAAATTCTTCCGGCAATCGCAGCAACCTGTACCAAGGATGGCTGGAGTGAAGGCAAGAAGTGCTCTGTATGCGGTACAATTCTGAAAGCACGTAAATTAGTGAAAGCAACTGGCCACAAAGAGGTTGTGATTCCGGCAGTTCCGGCTACCCAGGGACATACCGGTCTGACAGAGGGAAAGAAATGCTCCGTATGCGGAGAAATCCTGGTAGCCCAGAAGACAATTCCGGCACTTCCGATTCTGGTTACCAAGGTAACCTTAAGTGCTAAGACTTCCACGAAGATAGCAGCAGGCAAGAAAGTACAGCTTCAGGTAAAAACAGCTCCTGCTAATGCAGCAAACAAGGCAGTTACCTGGAAATCCAGCAATACCAAGGTTGCAACTGTAAATGCAAATGGTGTTGTAACCATGAAGAAGAAAGCTGGCGGAAAGAGCGTTGTTATCACAGCAACCGCAAAAGACGGCAGCAAGGTATATGGATCCATTAAGCTGACCTGCACCAAAGGTTATGTTAAGAAGCTTGCGATTTCCGGAAATAAGACCGTAAAAGCTGGTAAGAGCCTGAAACTGAAAGCAAAGGTGACTGCAACCAAGAATGCAAATAAAAAGGTTGCATGGAGCTCCAGCAATACCAAGCTTGCAACGGTATCTTCCAATGGTGTTGTAAAAACATTCAAAGGAAAGAAAGGTACAGTGAAGATTACTGTCAGATCTCTTGACGGAACAAACAAGAAAGCAACAATCACAATTAAAATTAAAAAATAATAAGGGACGATGGATGATTAAGAAGTCCTGAGTGAGAAAAATGGTCTGTAACCTGTTGATGGGTTGCAGATCATTTTTTTAGACTATGTTAGATGAAAAAAGTGCCACATTTTGGCGTATAAAAGTTGTATATTTGCCAGTTACTTATTTAAAAGATAAAATGTAGAAATTTGACCCTAATTCATAAAAAATACATAATTTATTCAAAAAAAATACATAAAAATATGGTATCTATTAACTATCCGAGTCGAATATGTATAATGGTTATAGCGCGAAGGTTGCATCATGGACATGATGCGCAAAAGAGAATCTGGTGTGAATCCGGAACGATGCCGTCACTGTGTAAGGGAGCTGCTTCAGAGCCCACCAAAAAGGGAAGGGGGAGCAGTGTTGATCGAAGTCAGGAGAACTGCCTTGGCGTGGAATCTTAGGTCTGCGGTACACAGAACCTGTATTCTCATAGCAATACATAGAAGTCCTGTTTTCAGGAGATGTGTTTATGAGGAAGGTGCAGCTGCAGAAATGTGGCTGCTTTTTATGTTTATACATAAAAGGCCCTGTAGGGCGGGATCCTTATGCATGATTCAATCCGGAAATACAGGAAAAAAGAGGAAAAAGAAATGAAAAGAAAAACTTTATTAGCACTGCTTCTTGCAACTTCCATGGCTGCAAGCATGACTGTAGCAACAGGATCTGTTGCATTTGCAGAGACAGAAGAAGCAACTGAGGAGACAGCAGATGACGCTGAGGCTACTGACGATGCTGAGGCAGCAGATGATGCAGAAGCAACAGATGATACTGCTGATGCAGACAAGGAAGCAGCAGATAAAGTTGCAGCTCTTATTGATGCCATCTATGTTCAGGAAAGAAATGACGACACAGATGCACAGTGCAAAGAAGCAAAAGAAGCATGGGATGCTCTTACAGATGCACAGAAAGAGCTGGTAGAAGGCGAAGAAGCAAGCCCAGAGTATTTCGGACGTGACACAGGTGATGCTTCCAAAGATGATCCTCGTAACCAGGATGAGATCGGTGAGAATGAGCTTCTTGTAGTAAGCTTTGGTACTTCCTTCAATGACAGCCGTGCAGAGGACATCAAAGGAATCGAGGATAAACTTGCAGATGCATTCCCGGATTGGTCTGTAAGAAGAGCATTTACCGCTCAGATCATCATCAACCATGTACAGGCAAGAGATGATGAGGCAATTGATAACATGCAGCAGGCACTTGACCGTGCAGTAGCAAACGGTGTTAAGAATCTGGTTGTTCAGCCTACACACCTTATGCATGGCGCTGAGTACGATGAGATGGTAGAAGCTATTGATGAGTATAAAGATAAATTTGAGTCTGTAGCAATCGCTGAGCCAATGCTTGGTGAGGTTGGAGATGACGCTACTGTTATCAACGATGACAAGGCTGCTGTTGCACAGGCAATCACAGATGAAGCTGTAAAAGAAGCTGGATATGACAGCATGGAAGCAGCTGCAGAAGATGGAACAGCATTTGTATTCATGGGACATGGAACTTCTCATGTAGCAAATGTTACTTATGACCAGATGCAGACACAGATGAATGAGCTTGGTTTCACAAACGCATTTATCGGTACTGTAGAAGGTGAGCCAGAGGATACTGCTTGTGAGGAAGTTATCAATAAAGTAAAAGATGCCGGATTCAAGAAAGTTGTTCTTCGTCCGTTGATGGTTGTTGCTGGTGACCATGCAAACAACGATATGGCTGGTGATGATGACGATTCCTGGAAGAGCATGTTCGAGGCTTCTGGAGATTTCGACAGTGTTGACTGCCAGATCGCAGGTCTTGGAAGAATCGCTGCAGTTGAGGATCTGTATGTAGCACATACACAGGCTGCTATTGATTCAATTGCGAAATAATCAGGATAATTGATGCTTTAGAAAAATAAGAACTTGGACAGCTGCTGTTGGAGCATGTGAATTGTGAAGCGTGTTTCCGAAGCAGCTGTTTGAGCAATATCATTTGTAACTGTTCAGAGCCAGAAATATATGGGACGGGTATATGTCACTGATGGAATCGAAATTTTTCGGTTGGCTCTAAAGAGTTTCAAAATGAAAAATAAAAAAGGAGTGTTATTATGAAACGTTCATTAGTTGTTTTATTAACTGCAGTAAGCATGTCTGCCATGACAGTAGGGACAGTTGCTCCAGTATGGGCAGAGACAGAAGTCACAGAAGAGAATACCGAGACAATAGAGGCAGCAGAAGACTCTAAGGATGCAGACAGCACAGACAGTGAGCTGGAAGACGGTGTATATGGTGTAGAGTTTGATACAGACAGCGGTATGTTCCATGTGAATGAGGCCTGCAATGGCAGAGCCACTCTTACTGTTAAGGATGGCAAAATGACCGTTCATATCAGCCTTGTTTCCAAGAACATCGTAAACCTTTTCCTTGGAACAGCAGAAGATGCCCAGAAAGACGGCGCTAAGCTGATCGCACCAACTACAGATACTGTAACTTACAGTGATGGAATCTCTGAGGAGGTTTATGGATTTAATATTCCGGTGGAAAAACTGGATGAGGAGTTTGATCTTGCAATCCTTGGTACAAAGGGCAAATGGTACGACCATAAGGTAAGCGTTACAGATGCAAAAGAGCAGACTGAGGAAGAGAAAAATGCAGTTGTGATCGGTGAGGAAGAAGAAGGTGAAGAAGCTTCTGATGCCAAAGAAGAAGCTGCAGATACAGCAGATGAAAAGGCAGCAGAAGATACAACAGAAGAAACAAAAGAAGAAACAAAAGAAGAAACAAAAGAAGAAACAAAAGACTGATTGCTGCTGGTAAAGAGCATAAATGTGAAGAATCTGGAATTAAAAAAGTAGGACCATCCCATTGTTTTGGGATAGCCCTCTTTTTTTGAACCGAAATCAATTTTGAACTGAAACCAATTTTAATCCGGAACAAGCGGTTTTACAAAAATGTGAGTGGAGCTTTTAGCTATTTCTGCCTTCTCCGGCGAAATATTCCTTAGTCAGCTTCACGACTGTGCCGGAAAGCAGGAACAAGGCAATCAGGTTCGGGATTGCCATAAGACCATTAAAGGTCTCTGCAATGTTCCACATCAGGCCAAGATTTGCAGTTGCACCAAGGATGGCAACCAGGGAATAGACAACCATAAATGGTTTGATCACTTTTTCAGAAAACAGGAATTCGATACAGCGGGCACCGTAAAGTCCCCATCCAAGTGCTGTGGAAAATGCGAAACAGCACATGGCAACAGCTGTGATAATAGATACCCAGCTTCCGTATGTAGAAGTGAAGCCTGAAATTGTCAGTTCTGCGCCTGCGGCCTCTCCGTAAGCAATGGGAACACCACTGCAAAGGATAACAAGTGCAGTAAGAGTACAGATCACGATGGTGTCTGTAAATACTTCAAAAATACCGAACATACCCTGTTTTACAGGCTTCTTGGTATCTGCGCAGGCATGTGCGATGGATCCGGTACCAAGACCAGCTTCGTTGGAGAAAATACCACGGGATACACCCTTTTTCAAACTGAGGAACATACTTCCTACAATTCCACCGGTCACTGCGGAGGGCTGGAAAGCACCACGGAAAATAGAAGCAAACACAGATGGCACATTCTGGATGTTCAGAATGATCACTCCGAATCCGAGGATGATGTAAAGCAGAGCCATAAATGGAACCAGCTTTTCTGTAACCTGTCCGATACGTTTGATTCCGCCAAGAAGGATCATGGCAATGAGAACTGCGATCACGATACCGATGATCAGATTGGAGGTAGGAACTGCATTTTCGTTAATGATATTATAATTCATTAAGGCAGAATTAATAGCGGTGGTAATAGTATTTACCTGTGTGGCATTACCGGTTCCGAATACGGTGAGTACACCGAAAGCAGCGAACAGATAAGCCAGCCAGTGCCATTTTTTCCCAAGGCCATTTTTAATGTAATACATAGGACCGCCTACCAGCTCACCGTTTGCGTTAATCTCACGGAAGTGGACAGCCAGGGTAACCTCGGCATATTTGGTACACATGCCAAACAGTGCGGAAACCCACATCCAGAATATGGCACCCGGGCCACCAATGGCGATAGCGCCTGCTACACCGGCAATATTACCGGTACCAACTGTGGCGGCCAGAGCTGTACACACAGCCTGGAAAGGAGTGATAGCACCGTCGGAAGCATCACGCTTGCGAAAGATACGTCCGAGGGTAGTTTTGATCGCGTAGGGGAACTTGCGGATCTGAAGGAAATTGGTGCGGATACTCAGGTAAAGACCAACTCCGAAAATACAGACCATGGCAGGAACGCCCCAGATAAAATTATTTACAGCTGTATTGATAGTTTCGATTATTTGCAGCATAAAATACCTCTCTGGAAGTTTTATAGTGAAAATTGTAACTGTTCAGAGCCAAGCGGATTTTTGTGCAAAAGTGTGAATCATGCTTGCATGAATGAACACTTTTGCACATAAATCCATTTGGCGGATACGCCACACCGACGAAATGGGTCGCATTTTGGAGGTTGGCTCTGAACAGTTACTGAAAATTGAAAATCAGGATATGCACTATTAACGGATAAAATTAGTCTTGATTTTATCTTCGGCCTGTGGAGTGGCAATTCCGGCTGCTTTTCCTGCTTCCAGGCATTTCAGAAGCCATGCCATATTGTTTCCAAGGGTACGCATGATCTGAAGACCCTCTTCATCCTTGGCTACTTCGGCAGGGGTATTGCCATGTACCATGTTCCAGTAGTTGGCAGATACCAGTGGCATTTCGTGGTAGCTGAAATATTTCTGGAGTACATCAAGAGTGGCGGTAGTTCCGGCTCTTCTTGCGGAGGCAACCGCTGCTGCCGGTTTGTGAAGCATGTCTTTTCCAGCCATGGAGCATAGCTTATCCATAAATTCGATGATCTGTCCGGATGGGGAAGCCCAGTATACCGGGGAACCTACCACCAGAGCGTCCGCCTCCTTTAATTTCGCCGCGGCGGCTTTTACATTATCTGTATCTGGATTTCCGGCCTGGAAAATCTCAGTGTCAATTCCATTGTTGTTCAGTGTTTTTGCGACTTCACTAAGTGCAGTGAAGGTGCAGCCTTCTTTACGCGGACTGCCGTTTAAAAGTAAAACCTTCATTTTTTTCATCCTTTCTGAAGTTCATGATATCAGACTGTATGTGTGAAATTCCAATGCAGTCTGTGCACATCATCTCTCTAAAGTGGTAATGTATTTCCTTATTATACGATAGGAATGGTTGAATTTCAAGAGAATGGTTCATTTTAAGTCACAATATGTTCACATTTTAAGGTTATAATGGGGTACATTCTGTGACAAATAGATATGTTACAGTGGGATTAGTTGACATCATGTTAATAGAAAGGAAGTAATCTGTGCTTCAGATCAAAGACATACACAAAGAATACAGAACTGGGAATCTGGTGCAGCGGGCACTTGACGGGGTCAGCCTCAGCCTTCGTGACAATGAATTTGTGGCGATTCTTGGCCCCAGTGGTTCGGGAAAGACCACTCTTCTGAATATCATCGGTGGCCTGGACCGGTATGACAGTGGTGACCTGATCATCAATGGGATTTCTACAAAGAAATATAAGGACAGGGACTGGGATTCCTACCGTAACCATACCATCGGATTTGTGTTCCAGAGCTATAATCTGATTCCCCATCAGACGGTTCTGGCAAATGTAGAGCTTGCCCTTACCATTTCCGGTGTTTCCAAAGGGGAACGGAGACGGCGGGCAAAAGAGGCTCTGGAAAAGGTGGGACTTGGTGCCCAGCTTCATAAAAGACCAAGTCAGATGTCAGGCGGACAGATGCAGCGAGTAGCCATTGCCAGGGCTCTTGTAAATGATCCGGAAATACTTCTTGCCGATGAACCGACAGGAGCATTGGATTCAGATACCAGTGTCCAGGTTATGGACCTGTTACAGGAGGTTGCCAAAGAGCGCCTGGTGGTTATGGTTACCCATAATCCGGAGCTTGCGAAGCTTTATGCGACCAGGATCGTTACGGTAAAGGATGGAAGGATCCTGTCAGATACAGATCCGTTTGTGATTGACAGTGAAAAAATGGCACCACCAGTCCACAAAAATATGGGAAAGTCTTCCATGTCCTTTTTTACGGCACTTTCCCTCAGCTTTGAGAATTTAAAGACGAAGAAGGCAAGGACCCTGCTTACATCCTTCGCTGGTTCCATAGGAATTATCGGTATCGCACTGATTCTTTCCATATCAAATGGCGTGGATAAATATATTACGGATATGGAGGAAGAGACTCTTTCAGAATATCCGTTGCAGATCCAGAGTACAGGAGTGGATCTTACATCCATGATGATGGGGGCAGCGACTGCCCAGAGTGAGAAAAAAGATGGAGAAGTCGGGGTGGCCCAGATGGTCACCAATATGTTTTCCAAAATGAATTCCAATGACCTGGAATCTTTAAAAAACTATCTGGACAGTGAGGACAGTGGGATTTCCCAATATGCCAATTCGGTTGAGTACACTTATTCTGTTTCTCCTCAGATTTTCCGGGAAGAGAAGGATAGTTTCCGTCAGGTAAATCCGGATAAATCTTTTTCCGCTATGGGTCTTGGCTCTGGCTCTTCAAACAGCATCATGTCTTCTACCATGAGTACGGATGTATTTTATGAAATGCCAGAAGATGCAGAGCTGTACCAGGATCAGTATGATGTGAAAGCGGGAAGATGGCCTGAGAAATATAATGAATGTGTGCTGGTGCTCACTTCACAGGGAGATATCAGTGATTTTCTGCAATATACACTGGGGCTGCGGGACAGCAGGGAGCTGGATGATATGGTGCAGAAATTTATGGCAGAAGAGTCGGTGGAAACCCCGGAAAATACAGGCCCCTATACCTATGACCAGATCTTGGGAACGAAGTTCAAGCTTGTGAGCAGCACTGATTATTATGAATATGATGAGGAATATAAAGTCTGGAAAGATAAATCGGACAATACCTCTTATATGAAAAAACTGGTGAAAAACGGGGAAGATCTCACGATTGTGGGAATCGTGAAGCCGGTAGAGGGCGCAACTGCATCCATGCTGACAGCAGGAATCTGTTATACCCATGCTCTTACAAATCATGTGATCGAAAAGGCTGCTTCCAGTGAAATTGTAAAACAGCAGCTGGCGGATGAAAAGATCAATGTTTTCACAGGGGAAGAATTTGGAAAAGAAGAGGATGAAAACAGTAAGTTCGATATGGAATCCCTGTTTTCTATTAATGCGGATGCGCTGCAGGAAGCTTTCAAAATCGATACCAGTGGATTCAATATGGATCTTTCCAGTATGTCCGGGTTGTCTGACCTGAATGTAGATATGCCTGATATGTCAGGTCTGTCAGGAAATCTGGGACTGGATGAAAGCAGTATGCCAGATTTTTCCGGACTGATTAAGATGGATGATCTGAACCTGGATTTTTCGGATATGATCGATCCGGAAGAAATTATGAAAAGCCTGCCGGCAGACCAGATGCCGGATATGAGCGAGGCACTGAAAGCAGTAAAATTTAATTTTACAGAAGAACAGATAAATGCATTGTTGAAGGATGTTATGGCTGGTTATCAGGAGAGCATCAAAGGAAAGCCGGAGGCAGACCAGAACAAAATGCAGGCTGCCCTGAAGCAGTACCTTACTTCTAAGGAAATGAACGATCGTCTGAGCAAGGATTTGCAGGAGCTTGTAAAAAAGAATGTAACGGTGGATGTTTCATCAGAGAAGGTGATCGCGATAGCTGTGGGCCTGATGAACCAGTATCAGGAGTATGTAAAGGCAAATGGAATCCAGCAGACAGATGCAGCCAGCCTTCTGGCGTTTCTTAGCCAGGCAGAGATCCAGCAGCAGATAAAGCAGGAAGCAGAAAATCTGATCAAAACCAGTGTGACAGTAAATATCACCACGAAACAGATCCAGGATCTGCTTTTACAGGATGTTGTGGCAGCTTATCCGGAATATGCGAAGAAAAATGAACTTCCGGATCCGGCAAACCTGGTCACATATTTTATGGAATATATGCAGACAGACGATGCCAGAAGCCGTCTGCTGAATGGACTTACGGCAATGGTGGATACCAGTGAGGTGCAGAAGCAGTTTTCCCAGGCAATGGAAACATATATGAAAACTATGATGACCTCTTTTTCCGATGCGATCACCAAGGGCATTGAGTCTAAATTTACAGATGTGATGGGACAGGTGGAAAAGCAGCTGACAAAGGGAATCCAGACTGCAATGGAGCAGATGATGGGAAATATCAGTTCCGGTATGCAGGATGCACTGCAGTCCGTGATGACCAGTGTAACTTCCAGTATCACATCTGCCATGGGACAGGCAATGAGTGGACTTGGAAGCGGCATGAGTGGTATGGAGGATGCATTCCAGATCGATCCGGAGGCATTTGCCAAGGCGATTCAGATGAATATGAATGAGGATGATCTTTCTGAGCTTATGATGTCTCTGTTGTCATCCGACAGCGCTTCCTATGACGGCAATCTGAAAAAGCTTGGTTATGCTGATCTGATGGTTCCTGGCGGCATTAATATTTATCCGAAGGACTTTGAATGCAAGTCAGAGATCGTCAATATCCTGGATCAGTACAATGCAGACATGGAGGCCGCTGGGGAGGATGAAAAAGTGATCACCTACACAGACCTTGTGGGAACTTTAATGTCTTCGGTAACGGATATTGTAAATATTATCAGTTATGTGCTGGTGGCATTTGTGGCAATTTCCCTTGTGGTTTCTTCTATTATGATCGGTGTTATTACTTATATCAGTGTTCTTGAGAGGAAAAAAGAAATCGGTATCTTACGTGCCATTGGTGCTTCCAGGCATAATGTGTCGCAGGTATTTAATGCGGAAACCTTTATTATTGGTTTTTGTGCAGGGGCTATGGGAATCGGAATCACGTTGTTGCTCCTGATTCCTGCCAACCGTATTATCCGATCAGTGGCTAACGGTGTGAACGTAAAAGCAGCGCTTCCACCAGTGGCGGCGGTGATCCTGATCGGACTGAGTGTTGTGCTGACGCTGCTTGGTGGTTTGATTCCATCAAGAAAGGCAGCTAAAAGTGATCCGGTAACCGCACTCCGGACGGATTAAGATTTTTTTGCACACGCTTCTGGGTGACGGATTTGAATATGAATAAAAAATGCAGATTTCGGGCTGAAAAGTCTGGAACTGCATTTTTTATGCAATAGGAAATTCCGTCAGCAGGATTCTTTTTGGTTGAGAAATAGCAAGATACAAAGATACACATTATTGTAAAGCGAAATAAAAATAATTTTACAAGAGTAAGAAAGGATTCAGGTGGGTATTACTAAAGAAAGCAGTGAATATTCATACATGGAGTGCTTATGAACCTGAGCGAAAACGAAAATGCAAACTCGGTCAAAATAAATCACAATTGTGCAATCTTAATAAAATCAAACGTCAATCTTGTGAAAAAGATTGATTGACTTTGACTATATATGAAAGTATAATAAGCACAACAAATCAAAAACAAGCAAAAATAAGCAGGAGGCAGAAATGATTTACACGGTAACTTTTAATCCCTCTTTGGATTATATTGTGTCGGTAGAGGACTTCCAGCTTGGTCTTACCAATCGCACCAGTTCGGAGATGCTCTTGCCAGGCGGCAAGGGAATTAATGTCTCCACAGTTCTGAGGAATCTTGGAATTGAGAGCACAGCCCTTGGATTTACCGCAGGATTTACAGGAGAGGAGATCACCAGACGCTTAGAAGAGATGGGTGTGAAGAATGGTTTTATCCAGGTGGGCGAAGGCTTTTCCAGAATCAATCTGAAGCTGAAGAGTATAGACGGTACTGAGATCAATGGACAGGGACCAAGGATTGGCAAGGATAAGGTAGAGCTTCTGATGAAACAGCTGGGAGAATTGGGAGAGGGAGATGTACTGTTTCTTTCCGGAAGTATTCCATCTTCTATGCCGGATGATGCCTATCAGAAGATTATGGCGATGCTGGACGGCAGAGGAGTGAGGATTGCAGTAGATGCGACACGGGATCTTCTGATGAAGGTTCTTCCCTATCATCCATTTCTCATTAAGCCGAATAACCATGAGCTGGGCGAGATTTTCGGTGTGAAGCTTGAGACACGTCAGTCTGTTATCCCATACGGTAAGAAGCTGCAGGAATTAGGCGCTGTTAATGTACTGATTTCCATGGCTGGAGAAGGTGCAGTACTGATTGCAGAGAATGGTAAGGTATATGAGGAGCCAGCTCCGAGAGGGAAGCTGATCAATGGTGTTGGAGCCGGAGATTCCATGGTAGCCGGATTTATGGCAGGTTATATGGAGAAGCAGGATTATGAGTATGCATTCCATATGGGAATTGCAGCAGGAAGCGCCAGTGCATTTTCGGAGAATCTGGCTACCCGTGAGGAGATTCAGGCTGTTTATCAGCAGATCATAGGATAAGACCAGGAGGAATGGAAGAAATGAGGATCACAGATTTACTGGATGTAAGAAGTATTTCATTGAATGCTGCACCCACTGATAAATCCCAGACTCTGGACGCAGCAGTTGCTCTTATGGCAAAGAGTGGTAAGATTGATGACCAGGAAGCATACCATAAGCAGGTTTATGCAAGAGAGGAAGAGAGCACGACCGGAATTGGCGAGGGAATTGCAATTCCTCATGGGAAATGTGATGCAGTTAAGAAGCCTGGACTGGCAGCTATGATAATTCCTGGAGGAGTTGATTTTGATTCCCTGGATGGAGAGCCGGTTACTCTTTTATTCCTGATCGCGGCGCCCAATACAGAGGATAATGTACATCTGGATGTACTGAGTAAGCTTTCCATGATGCTGATGGATGAAGAATTTACCAGAAGTCTCCGCAATGCGAAGACACCAGAAGAATTCCTGTCGATCATTGACCAGGCGGACGAGGAGAAGAAGAGTGTAGATGAGCGTCTGGCAGATATGGGCGAAGCTAAGGACGACCAGTTTAAGATTCTGGCAGTCACTTCCTGTCCTACGGGAATTGCGCATACTTATATGGCTGCAGAGGGGATTGAGAAGGCAGCTAAGGCGAAGAACTGTTTTGTGAAGATTGAGACGCGAGGCTCTGGCGGTGCCAAGAATGTGCTTACGGACCAGGAGATTCAGGATGCAGATTGTATTATCGTTGCAGCAGATGCACAGGTTCCCATGGATCGTTTTGATGGCAAGAAGGTAATCCAGCGTCAGGTATCAGACGGAATCAATAAAGCGGATGAATTGATCGAGCTGGCTATGTCTGGTAATGCACCGGTATATCATAGTGGAAATGCGTCTGCAGCAGCTAAGAGCCAGAGTAAGTCCGGGGGCGGTGTAGGCCATAAGATTTATACACAGCTGATGAATGGTGTTTCCCATATGCTTCCATTCGTTGTTGGCGGTGGTATTCTGATTGCCATTGCATTTCTGATCGATGGTCTTATGGTAGATATGAATGCCCTTGATGTAGCCCAGCGGGCCAACTTCGGTACGATCACGCCAGCCGCTGCAATGTTCAAGCAGATTGGTGATACAGCATTTGGCTTTATGCTTCCGGTTCTTGCAGGGTTTATTGCAATGGCAATCGGTGACAGACCGGCGCTTGCACTTGGCTTTGTAGGTGGAATGATGGCGCATAGCGGAACGTCAGGCTTCCTTGGAGCCCTGGTAGCAGGTTTTGCTGCCGGTTATATTATTCTGGGACTTCGCAAGATATGTGAGAAGCTTCCAGAAGCCCTGGAGAAGATTGCCCCGGTTCTGATTTATCCGGTTGTGGGTATTCTGGTAATGGGAATTTTAATGATGTTTGTCGTTGAGCCTGTCATGGGCGGTATCAATACAGCCCTGAACAATGGACTTACCTCTATGGGAAGCTCCAGCAAGATCGTTCTTGGCCTGATCCTTGGCGGTATGATGGCAATCGATATGGGTGGTCCTTTTAATAAGGCTGCTTATGTGTTTGGAACTGCTGCAATCGCAGCTGGCAATTATGATATTATGGCAGCTGTCATGGTTGGCGGTATGGTTCCGCCATGCGCCATCGCACTTGCTACCCTCCTTTTTAAAGACAGATTTACGAAAGAGGAAAGGGAATCCGGCCCTACGAACTTTATTATGGGACTTGCTTTTATTACAGAGGGAGCGATTCCTTTTGCAGCAGCAGATCCGCTTCACGTGCTTCCGGCCTGTATCATAGGATCTGGACTTGCAGGAGCGATGTCCATGGCATTTGGATGTACTTTAATGGCACCACATGGTGGAATCTTTGTGGTACCGGTAATGGGAAATGCAGTACAGTATGTGATCGCCTTGGTCGTTGGAACTGTGGTTTCGGCAGTGCTGCTTGGAATATTAAAGAAGAAAAATGCCTGAAAAATGAATTGACACAGGAAGTAAAATTGGATATAAACAAATAATAAATAGTTATGAATGAAACGAACTGGAAATTGAATAAACGAAAAAGTAAAGTAATCAAATAAATAAGACAAGAAAACAAATAAGTTAAAAAACGGAGGAAAAAATCATGAGAGAGTTTAAATATGTAGTAACAGATCCAGAAGGAATCCATGCCCGTCCAGCAGGAGAGCTTGTAAAAGCAGTAAAGGCATTTTCTTCTGACATTAAGATCGCAAAAGGCGGAAAAGCTATGAATTGCAAGGCAATCTTCGGAG
The DNA here is from genome assembly GCF_052122375.1 of Blautia sp. HCP3S3_H10_2. NCBI lineage: Bacteria > Bacillati > Bacillota > Clostridia > Lachnospirales > Lachnospiraceae > Blautia > Blautia sp. HCP3S3_H10_2. Next base: position 134,301 of record NZ_JBQKCL010000006.1, on the reverse strand, counting down.
TTATGGGACTGGCAGTAAAGAAAGGGGATGAAGTTACCCTTACTTTTGACGGTGAAGACGAAGATGCTGCATATGAAGCTGTAAGCAAATTCATGCAGGAAACTCTGTAAGTTAGAAAGGGGACATGCCTGCTGGTGTGTCTCTTTTTCTTATCTGGTAAGTGTAATTGGCCCCGGGCAGTTACAGGAAAGTTTAGAGCGTGTTTGAAAAAGACTTTCAGTGGGAGAATGAAAATGCAGATATATAACGGAAAAAGTGTTTTTAGCGGTATCGCCATCGGTAAGATCAGTGTCTATCAGAAAAAAGAGCAGCAGGTGAAACGGGTAAAAGTAGATGATCCGGATCAGGAAATGGCACGCTATGAGAAAGCGAAAGCAGAGGGAATCAGACAGCTGCAGGGGCTTTATGATAAAGCCCTAAAAGAAGTGGGAGAAGCCAATGCTGCGATTTTTGAAGTTCATCAGATGATGATGGAAGATGATGGGTATAATGAATCTGTGGAAAATATTATCCGCAGCCAGGGAGTGAATGCAGAGTACGCTGTAGCGACTACTGGTGATAATTATGCACAGATGTTTTCTGCTATGGATGATGATTATATGAGAGAACGTGCTGCGGATGTACGGGATATCTCAGAGCGCCTTCTCACTATTTTAAATGGAGAAGAGGCAGGCACACTGGATGGGGATGAACCGAAAATCATCATAGCCTTGGATCTGGCACCGTCAGAAACGGTACAGATGGATAAAGATAAAGTTCTTTCTTTTGTTACTGTAAAGGGATCGCTGAATTCCCATACTGCGATTCTGGCGAGGACGATGGCAATTCCGGCACTTGTGAATACATCCATGTCCCTGGATGATGATCTGGATGGGAAACTTGGAATCGTAGATGGAGGGAAAGGAATCCTTTATGTAGATCCAGACCAGGCGACATTAGAGGAAATGAGGAAACGCCAGGAAGAAGATCTTGCCAGAAAACAACTTCTTCAGACTTTGAAGGGAAAAGAGAACATTACACTTGACGGACAGAAAGTGATGTTGTACGCTAATATTGGAAACATCAAGGATCTGGCGACTGTGATCCAGAATGATGCCGGTGGGATCGGTCTTTTCAGAAGTGAGTTTATTTATCTGGAGAAAGAAGATTTTCCTACGGAAGAAGAGCAGTTCCAGATTTACAGACAGGTTGCACAGACAATGGCTGGCAAGAGAGTGATCATCCGTACCCTTGATATTGGAGCGGATAAACAGTGTGATTATTTCCATATGGAGCATGAGGAGAATCCGGCACTTGGCTGCAGGGCAATCCGTATCTGCCTCACCAGACCGGAGATTTTTAAGACACAGCTTCGTGCATTGTTCCGTGCCAGTGCATTTGGCAAAATTGCGATCATGTATCCCATGATCACCAGCGTACAGGAAGTTCGTAAGATTAAAGAAAGCGTAGAAGAAGTGAAGACAGAGCTGACAAGTCAGGGCGTGGAGTTCGGAAATCCGGAGCAGGGAATTATGATCGAGACTCCGGCGGCTGCGATCATCAGTGATGATCTGGCAAAGGAAGTGGATTTCTTCAGTATTGGAACGAATGATCTGAGTCAGTACACTATGGCAATTGACCGGCAGAATCCGCAGCTGGATCAGTTTTTTGATCCTCATCATCCTGCAGTGCTTCGCATGATCTCCATGGTTGTGGAGAATGCCCATAAGGCTGGCATCTGGGCTGGAATCTGTGGGGAACTTGGTGCTGACCAGTCACTTACCAAAGAATTTCTTGCAATGGGAGTGGATGAGCTTTCGGTTTCACCTGGAAGCATTCTGCCACTTCGTAAGATTATTCTGGAAACGAATGTTACAGATTATAAGGCGGGAAAAGAATGTTAACACAACAGCGACATGAGATCATCCTGAAACTTCTGCGGGAAAAAGGCAGCATTACAGTCACAGAAGTAAAGGATCTTCTGGATACATCAGAATCAACAGTACGAAGAGACATTACAGCACTGGATAAAGAAGGCAAGCTGGAGAAGGTTTTCGGTGGTGCGGTAGAACTAAAAGAGCGTGTGACGGCATACGAATATTCAGTTGCAGAAAAAATGGGACTGAAGTTAGAGGAGAAGCACAGGATTGCCAGATATGCGGCAGGGCTGATCCAGGATGAGGACTTTGTTTATATTGATGCCGGTACGACCACGGCAGACATGCTGAAATTTCTCCAGGTCACCAGAGCGGTGTTTGTTACCAATGCAGTAGTACATGCCCAGACATTGGCTGGAAGAGGCTTCAAGGTTTTTCTTGTAGGCGGGGAGCTGAAAAGCTCGACAGAGGCAGTAATCGGCAATCAGGCCATGAATACCTTGCGCGGGTATCACTTTACCAAAGGGTTCTTCGGAACTAATGGAATCACCAAAAAGAGCGGTTGTACCACACCGGATGCCAATGAGGCTGCGGTGAAGGCAGCAGCTATGGAGCAGTGCAGAGAACGATACGTGCTTTGTGACAGCTCCAAGTTTGATAATATCAGTTCCGTGACTTTTGCAGATTTCTACAGTTCCACTGTGATTACAGATAAAATTCCGGCAGGATATGAGGAATGTGCGAATATCATAGAGGTGCCGAAAGAAACTATTGTTCATAAGTAAAATTTATGTCTTATAGACAGTCTTTTTCAAACACGCTCTGGATAATCATAGAATTTCATAGTATAATGATCCACAGGATTTCCACTGGAAGAAGCTGAAAATTCTGTGGATTTTTATATAGAGAAAAGAGGTTAGGGTATGATAAAACTGATCGCGTCAGATCTGGATGGTACACTTCTGAAAGAAGGAACTATGGATATTAATCCGGAAATCTATGACATTATCCGTAAATTAAAAGCAAAAGGGATTGTTTTCGCCGCGGTAAGTGGAAGAGAATACGACAGCATTGAAAGAGTATTTGCACCTGTGAAGGATGACATTTATTTTATTGCAGGAAATGGTGGGATTATTTCTTATCAGGGAAAAGTAATCGAGAAGATGGCTATTCCGGCAGATATTCTGAAAGAAGTAGTCGAATATGTGAGAGGCCAGGAGGGGGCTTCTTTTATGACTGCAGGCAGCGCCCAGGCGTATGTGGAGAGGGCAGACCAGGCTTTTGTGAAGAAGCTGCGTGAGGGATATAAGCTTCATGTAAATGAAGTGGCTGATGTGCTGGATGCACCGGAGACTATGACAAAGGTTGCTATGTATAACGAACAAGTGGATGCTGCCGTAGGAGCAAGGATAGCAAAGGAACATTTCGGAGATAAGATCCAGATCATGGCTTCCGGGAATTACTGGGTAGATTTCGTGGATGTGCATTCCGGAAAGGGAAATGCCCTTCAGAAGCTCTGTGAACGTCTGAATATTACGAAGAAAGAAGAAGTAGTAGCATTTGGAGATAACTGCAATGATGTAAGTATGCTTCTGGAAGCTGGAAAAAGTTATGCAGTTACCACTGCCCGGGAAGAGGCAAAGCAGGCTGCCAGATATGTGCTGGAGAAGCCTGGCCCGGACAGTGTTATAAATGTTTTGAAAATGATATTAGAGTTATAAAATCCGCTTGGCTCTGAACAGTTACAAATCAGGAAATGATTCTTCCATCTGTAGAAATGGTATAAACCTGCCATGGGAGAAATTTACCGCTTGCTTTCATGGCATTTACCGTTGCATGCTGGATACCGCCGCAGCAGGGAACTTCCATGCGTACGATGGTTACGCTTTTGATATTATTCTGGCGGATGATCTGGGTCAGCTTTTCACTGTAATCGACAGCGTCAAGCTTCGGGCATCCGATCAAAGTGATTTTTCCTTTTATAAAATCCTGGTGGAAATTGGCATAGGCATAGGCTGTACAGTCAGCTGCAATAAGAAGGTCTGCGTTGTCAAAATATGGAGCATGGACAGGGACAAGCTTGATCTGTACGGGCCACTGCTGAAGCTTGGATTCAGATACAGTAGTGGCATTCATAATAGGGGTGGCAGAGTCTTCTGAGTGCCCGTTTTTTTGAATACGTCTTGCCATACTGCCTGGACAACCAGTGTGACCTGGAGTTTCAGCCAGTTTTTTCTTATTTTCCAGGACTGCTGCTTCATCATAAGCAGCTGCTTCCCGTTCCACGAAGGAAATGGCGTTTGTGGGACAGGCGGGAAGGCAGTCTCCCAGTCCGTCACAGTAATCTTCGCGAAGCAGTTTTGCTTTGCCATCTATGATTCCGATGGCACTTTCGTGGCAGGCACGGGCACAAAGCCCGCAGCCATTACATTTTTCTTCATCAATATGAATGATTTTTCTGATCATGATTTTTCCTTTCTGTTTGCAGAAAAAATTTATACATTCTGCAGCAATGTTCTTAAGTCTTCCTCTGGTGTAGTGATCGCAGCAATTCCGAAATTATCTACAAGATAATTTAATACATTTTTGGAAAGAAATGCCGGCAGTGTAGGGCCGAGACGGATATTCTTGATTCCAAGGTGTAAAAGGGTAAGCAGGATGGAAACTGCTTTCTGCTCATACCAGGAGAGTACCATGGAAAGAGGAAGCTCATTGACACCACAGTGAAAAGCCTCTGCCAGGGCTATGGCAACTTTGATGGCACCATAAGCGTCATTACACTGTCCCATATCCATCAGTCTTGGAAGATTACCGATGGTTCCAAGCTCCAGATCGTTAAAACGGTATTTTCCGCAGGCAAGGGTAAGGATAACGGAATCCGCAGGTGTCTGTTTTACAAAATCTGTGTAATAATTACGTCCACTTCGAGCACCATCACAGCCTGCTACCAGGAAGAAGTGACGGATGGTACCTGATTTTACAGCATCGATCACCTGATCTGCCACACCAAGGATGGTGCCATGTGAGAAGCCGGTGGTAAGGGAAGTACCACCATTGATTCCGGTAAAGTGCTGATCTTCCTTATATCCACCAAGCTCAATGGCACGCTGGATAACTGGCGTGAAGTCTTTTTCTTCATCAATATGAACGGTTCCCGGGAAGGTAACGGTTCCGGTGGTAAAGACACGGTCAATATAGCTTTCTTTTGGTGGCATTAAACAGTTGGTGGTGAAAAGAACAGGTGCTGGAAGATCAGCAAATTCTTTTTGCTGGTTCTGCCATGCAGTACCGAAATTTCCTTTTAAGTGGCTGTATTTTTTTAGCTCCGGATATGCGTGGCAGGGAAGCATTTCGCCATGGGTATAAATGTTGATGCCTTTTCCTTCTGTCTGCTCCAGAAGAAGCTTCAGATCGTGGAGATCGTGACCAGTGATCACGATAAACGGACCTTTTTCTACAGTAAGCGGAACGGTTACAGGAGAAGGTGTACCGTAAGTGCTGGTATTCGCACGGTCCAGAAGTTCCATACAGGAAAGATTATATTTTCCAACTTCCATTACAATAGGAAGAAGCAGATCCATATCCCAGTCTTCTCCAAGGGAAAAGAGTGCTTTTCCAAAAAATTCGTTTACCTCGGTATCTGTATAACCAAGGGTCATGGCATGATAGGCGTACGCTGCCATTCCGCGGATTCCAAAGAGAATCAGGGATTTCAGGGAACGGATATCCTCCTGGGCATTCCAGAGAAGCTTCATGTCATAATCGTCATTGTGACCACAGGGAGAAGCGCAGCTGAGGCAGTCTGGATGAAGACGGGCTTTTTCCTGATGAACGCGGCTGGTAAGCTCCTGGATGGCTTTATCGTCGAAACTTACGTTTGTCAGTGTTGCAAAAAGACCTTCCACCATTAATTTCCAGGTGGATTCTGCCAGTGGTGCATTGGCATCTGCTGCATGGGCGAGCCCGATCAGTGCTCCTGTAAGTTCATCCTGAAGCCGTGCGGTATCGGCAGTTTTTCCACAGACCCCTCTGGCACCTGTACAGCCGGTACATCCGGCAGTCTGTTCACATTGAAAACAAAACATATTCTGTTCCATAATATAATAACCTCCTGAATGATTTTATAAGATAAGTTTCTGTTCTTGACTTCGTACCTGTACTATAATATAATTCAACCAACAAGTATGTTGTTATAACAACAAAAGGAGAAAAAATGAATTATGAATTTCTTTCCAGGACGTTTCTCTTTCAGGGAACCAGTCCAGAGGAGACAGAGCATATGCTTTCCTGTTTAAATGCAACACCTCAGAGCTATGCCAAGGGAAGCACTATCTGTCAGGTGGGGGATCAGCTGAAAGCTATGGGACTTGTGCTGACAGGCAGCGTTCATATTGAGAATATTGATATGATGGGAAATAAAAGTATCCTGAACCGGATTGCGCCAGGACAGGTTTTCGGGGAAACTTATGCCTGCATTCCAGGGGAAAAACTGCTTATAGGGGTAACTGCTGCGGAGGATTGTCAGATCCTTTTTCTGGAAGTTGGGAAAATTTTTCACACCTGTCCGGATACCTGTCCATGCCATGAGAAGCTGATCCGGAACATGCTGATGGTTATGGCGAAAAAGAACCTGGAGCTTTCCAGGCGAAGTCTTCACACAGCGCCAAAGTCTATCCGTGGAAGGCTGCTTTCTTATTTCTCCCAGGAAATGGTGCAGCAGGGCAGCAGCCGGTTCATTATTCCCTTCAACCGGCAGGAGCTTGCAGACTACCTGGGTGTGGACAGAAGCGCATTGTCAAATGAGCTTGGGAAAATGCGAAAAGAAGGGATCATTGAAGTAAACAGAAACCAGATCCATTATCTGGAACAGGAGGAATAGAAGATGAAATACGATTTTACCAGTATTCTGAACCGTGAGGGAAAGGATGCCATCGCAGTGGATGCACCTTATATAGAAGGATGCTTTAATCATGAATATTTTGCAGGAGCGACATTGAAGGAAGGAATGGATTGGATTCCCATGTGGGTCGCTGACATGAATTTCCCAACCGTGCCTACCGTGCAGAAGGCAATCGTAGAGAGAACTGCACACCCGGCATTTGGTTATTTTTCCCCAAGGGAGGAATATTTCCAGGAAATCATAAAATGGCAGGAGAACAGAAACCAGGTAACCGGGCTTACGAAAGCGTGTATTGGTTATGAAAATGGTGTGCTTGGCGGAGTAGTCAGTGCATTGAACGTGCTGTGCTCCAAAGGGGACAGTGTGCTGGTGCATTCTCCTACTTATGTGGGATTTACAGGTGCGTTGACCAATAACGGCTATCATATTGTACACAGCCAGCTGAAAAAAGATGAAGATCATGTGTGGCGTATGGACTATGCAGATATGGAGAAGAAAATCGTGGAGAACCGCATTCATGCCTGTATTATGTGCAGTCCCCACAATCCTACTGGCAGGGTATGGGAGCGCTGGGAGCTGGAAAAAGCCATGGAGCTTTTCAAGAAGTATGATGTGTATGTGGTCTCTGATGAGATCTGGTCGGATCTGATCCTGGGAGATAATAAGCATATTCCAACCCAGATGATTTCAGAGGATGCAAGAAACAGGACCATCGCCATGTATGCACCGTCCAAGACCTTTAATCTTGCAGGACTGATTGGAAGCTATCATATTATCTATAATTCCTGGCTGCGGGACAGAGTGGATAAGGAATCCAGCCTTAGCCATTATAATGATATGAATCTGCTTTCCATGTATGCGCTGATCGGAGCTTACCAGCCAGAGGGATATGAGTGGGTGGATGAGCTTTGCCAGGTGCTTACCCAAAATGTGGAATATGCCTGCGATTACATTGAAGAGCATTTCGAAGGAGTGGAAGTGTCTCGTCCACAGGGAACTTACATGTTGTTTCTGGATTGTGAGAAGTGGTGTAAAGCGCATGGGAAAACCATGGATGAACTGGAGCAATCTGGCCTTGAGGCAGGGGTTATGTGGCAGGATGGAAGACCATTCCATGGAGAGTATGCAATCCGTATGAACCTGGCCCTTCCGCTGTCAAGAGTGAAGGAAGCATTTGACCGGCTTGATAAATATGTGTTTCACAAAAGAGAGGAAATTTAGATTATGGATTTGAACTTATATTTTAAAAGTATCATTGATCAGGACAACGCTTCTGTAGTGATCTGTAATCTGGAGCACCAGATTATTTACATGAATCCGGCTGCTATTCGCAGTTATCACAAATGGGGCGGTGAAAAACTGATTGGAAAAAGCCTTATGAACTGTCATAATTCCCAGTCAAGGGAGATGATCCAAAAAGTAGTGGGATGGTTTCGGGAAAGCAGGGAGCATAACCAGATTCATACTTTCTATAATGAAAAACAGGCAAAAGATGTGTATATGGTAGCTCTTCGGGATGAAGACGGCACATTGCTCGGCTATTATGAAAAGCATGAGTACCGGACAAGGGATGAGGAGCCATTTTATAAATTCCAGTGACCGTTGGGAATGGATTGGTAAAAGATTTGTTAAAATAAAAAGGAAGCATATGGGGTTACCAAAGGAAAACAATGGTAAACATCATATGCTTCTTTTGAATTATTAGAAAAATTCAGACGTCAGCATGGTTGCATAAAAATTCATGGATACCAGATCTTGCAGAAAGCCTTTTTCAAACATCAAATATGCTCTAGGCGAAAACTGCGAACAATGCTCCAAACAGTCCTGCACTTGCCGCGCCCATGATCACACCGGCAAGAAGAACCCCGAGCATAACTGCGAGGATGCTGGACTTAAAGTCCATGTCAAGAAGGCTGGCAGCTAAAGTGCCCGTCCATGCTCCTGTGCCGGGAAGCGGGATACCTACGAAAAGCAGAAGTGCGATAAACAATCCGCGGCCTGCTTTGGCCTGAAGAGCTTTTCCGCCTTTTTCCCCTTTTTCCAGGCAGAAGGTGAAGAAACGTCCGATCACAGGTTTATCTTTGCCCCATTCCAGAACCTTACGTGCAAAGAAATAGATGAATGGTACTGGAAGCATATTGCCAATGATGGCAACGATGTAAGAGGGAAGCAGTGGAAGTCCGAAACCCACTGCATAAGGAATGGCTCCACGAAGCTCGATCAGCGGAACCATGGAAATAAAGAAAACGATCAGGTAACTTTTCATGGTTGATCTCCTTTGGTTGTATTAAGGTTTATTATCTTCGGATAATAATATGTATAAGAACTAATCTGGTCTATTATACATGAAAATGTAAGAATTGAATAGAGTAAAAAGTAAAAAATCATGATATCATTTTATCAAAAGCATTTTGTCCAAAAACTATTGACAGAATGAAACTGTGTGCTATAATAGAAACAAACATATGAATAATTGTTCATATGAAAAAGAGAACATTTTCAAAAAGGAGATCACTACCATGAAAAAAACTTACAAAATCGACGTTGACTGTGCGAACTGTGCAAACAAGATGGAGGAAGCTGCTAAGAACACAGCTGGTGTGAAGGATGCAACTGTGAACTTCATGACTCTGAAGATGATCGTTGAGTTTGAAGATGGACAGGAACCGAAGAGTGTTATGCAGGAAGTTCTGAAGAACTGCAAGAAGGTAGAGGATGACTGCGAAATCTTCTTATAAGAAGAAAAGCTGGATACAGCGATAGTAATAAGAAGAAAAGATGCAATGCTCCAGGCTCCAGAGCTTTTTTCAAACACGCTTTAGGCTGTCTGGACATTGCAGCCAGAATCCGTAATTGTATCAAAGAAGCGGATTGCTGCAGTATGAGAGCGGAAAATTTGGACGAAAGCTCAGAACAATGCCTGGATTAAAGCAAAGACAAATGCCGGGCCTGATAGTTACAAATATACAAAAAGGAGGCCATGCCCCAGGGCATGTGTAAAAGTATGAATAAGAAGCAGAAAAAAGTTCTGGTCAGAATCATTGTTACCATAGTACTTCTGGTTCTTTTGCATTTTATTCCTGTAGAAGGCTATTTTAGAATGGCATTGTACATGATCCCATATCTGGTGATCGGTTATGACATTCTGAAAAAAGCATTTAAGGGAATTAAGAACCGGCAGGTATTTGATGAAAACTTTCTGATGGCAGTTGCCACTATTGGAGCGATTGCTCTTGGGGATTACCAGGAAGGTACAGCGGTTATGCTGTTTTATCAGATCGGTGAGCTTTTCCAGAGCTATGCAGTTGGAAAGAGCAGGAGAAATATCAGTGAGTTGATGGACATCCGTCCGGATTATGCGAACATTGAGCAGGATGGCAAGCTGGAAAAAGTGGATCCGGATGAAGTGGAAGTTGGAACTGTCATTGTGGTTCAGCCTGGAGAAAAGGTTCCGATTGATGGAATCATAGAAGAAGGAACCTCTACTTTAAACACCAGTGCCCTGACCGGAGAGAGCCTTCCAAGAGATGCGCGTGCTGGAGAAGAGGTCATCAGTGGATGCATCAATATGACAGGTGTGCTGAAAATCCGTACCACAAAGGAATTTGGGGAGTCCACAGTTTCCAAGATCCTGGATCTGGTAGAGAATTCCAGTTCCAAGAAATCCAGATCTGAGAACTTTATTTCCAAATTTGCCAAGTATTATACACCGGCTGTCTGCTACAGCGCCTTGGCGCTTGCAGTGTTGCCGCCACTTTGCAGAATGTTGTTTATGGGGCTTTCCCCAGAGTGGGGAGACTGGATCTACCGTGCCCTTACGTTCCTGGTAATCAGTTGCCCGTGTGCTCTTGTGATCAGTATTCCGCTTAGCTTTTTTGCAGGAATCGGTGGTGCCAGCAACCAGGGAGTCCTGGTAAAAGGCTCCAACTATCTGGAAACCCTTTCCCAGGCAAAAATCGTGGTATTCGATAAAACTGGAACTATGACAAAGGGCGTTTTCGAGGTAAGCGGCATCCATCATAACGAGATGGAAGACGAGAAGCTGCTGGAATATGCAGCTTATGCAGAGTGTTCCTCTTCCCATCCCATCAGCAAAAGCCTTCAGAAAGCATATGGGAAGCCCATTGACCGTAACCGTGTGACGGATATTGAAGAAATCGGCGGAAATGGTGTTGTTGCAAAAGTAGATGGAGTACAGGTTGCAGCAGGTAATACCAAGCTGATGAACCGCCTTGGTATTGCATATAAAGAGTGCCATCATGTAGGAACGGTTGTGCATATGGCTGTGGATGGAAAATATGCAGGTCACATTCTGATTTCCGATATTGTTAAGCCGCATGCTAAAGAGGCGATAGAGAATCTGAAGAAAGCAGGTATTGCCAAGACCGTTATGCTTACCGGTGATTCGAAGAAGGTGGCAGAGGCAGTGGCAGCAGAGCTTGGAATCGGGGAAGTGCACAGTGAGCTTCTTCCGGCAGATAAGGTTTCCAAGGTTGAGGAGCTGCTGGCAAATAAGCAGGAGAAAGAGAAGCTTGTCTTTGTTGGTGATGGAATCAATGATGCACCGGTTCTTTCAAGAGCAGATGTAGGAATTGCCATGGGTGCCCTTGGTTCTGATGCTGCGATTGAAGCAGCGGATGTGGTGCTTATGGATGATGATCCTGTTAAGATTGCCAAAGCAATCCGTATAGCGAAAAAATGTATGCGTATTGTATACGAGAATATTTATTTTGCAATCGGAGTCAAGCTGATCTGCCTGGTGCTTGGAGCGCTTGGTATAGCAAACATGTGGGTTGCGATTTTTGCAGATGTGGGAGTAATGGTGCTTGCAGTGCTGAATGCCATCCGTACCTTGTTTGTGAAGAATCTTTGATAGGAAAAGAGATGTTTACAGGGAGCTAAGAGCAGCTCCCTGAGTCTGTAATGAGGTGTTGATGAAATGAAAAAAGATTTGGATAAAGAGATTGAAACCTGTGAGTGTGGGGAAATCCATGAGAATCTGCTTCAGATCGTAAATGATACAATACCAGAAGAAAATGAATTGTATGATCTGGCAGAATTATTTAAAGTGTTCGGAGATTCTACCAGAATCCGGATTCTGTTTGTGCTTTTTGAAGCAGAGGTCTGCGTGTGCGATCTGGCGAAGGTCTTAAATATGACACAATCTGCCATTTCCCATCAGCTTCGTATTCTGAAGCAGAATAAACTGGTAAAGAGCCGGAGAGAGGGAAAATCTGTTTTTTATTCCCTGGCAGATGAACATGTGCGGACCATTATGGATCAGGGACGTGAGCATATTGAAGAGGATTGATTAAATAAGTCTTGACGGAATGAAAACAATTTGATATAGTAATCCCACATATAAAGTTCGTGAGGGAGTAGTTCGCGCAGCAGCGTGGTTTGTCAACAGTCGCGGCATTGGATTTTGACAGTGCCTGGCAAATCTTAAAGAATGAGACTCATGTATGCTTTTTAAAGAGCATACATGAGTCTTTTTGTTTACGTGAGCAACGAGCCAAAGTCCGGCTGATTTTATTCCCTCACAGAATGTAACTACTATGGTTGATTGTGGGAGCGCCAAGGGCGGGTCACAATCGACTTTCAATCATGGTGGCGTCTGCGTAAGCAGACATATCCGTTTAGGAAAAAGGAGAAGATTATGGAGAATTTTATTAATGGTCTTCCAGTAGTAGCGGTAGTTCTGCTTCTGGTAGTAGGATTTGCCTTTCTTGTAAAAGGCGCTGATCTGTTCGTGGAGGGAAGCTCCAGTATTGCGAAGAAATTAAAGGTTCCGTCTATTATCATTGGACTTACCATTGTGGCAATGGGAACCTCACTGCCGGAGACAGCAGTCAGTGTAACGGCTTCCCTGGTACAGAACAATGAGCTTGCAGTGAGTAATGTGGTAGGCTCTAATATTTTTAATCTGATGTTTGTAATCGGTGTCTGTTCCATCCTGACACCGATCATGGTGCAGAAATCTACAATAACCAGAGATATCCCATTATCTCTTGGCTGTGCACTGTTACTGCTGGTTCTGGGAATCCTGGGGCTTGGCGATAAAGCAGGTATGACCTTAGGACATGTGGATGGAATTATTTTTCTGCTGCTGTTTGCCGGTTATATTTTTACAATGGTGCGTAGCGCAATGAAAGCAAGGGCAGCCGGACAGAAGGTTGAAGTGGAAGGTGTAGAAGAATGTGAAAATATGAAAGAGGTTTCTTATGGAAAAAGCATTCTCTTTCTTATCATTGGCGCAGCTGCCATTGCTTTTGGCGGAGATCTTACAGTGGATACGGCCAGCAGGATTGCCATTGAGCTTGGAATGAGCCAGACGCTGGTGGGACTTACTATTGTATCAGTGGGAACTTCTCTTCCGGAGCTGGTGACCTCCATCGTTGCAGCAAGAAAAAATGAAGTAGACATGGCAGTTGGAAATGCGGTTGGTTCCAATATTTTTAACATTTTAATGGTTCTGGGAATTTCGGCAACTATCAGTCCGGTAGGTCTGATCCGGGAAAATATCATTGATATTGTGATCCTTATGGTCTTTACAGTACTTGTATGGAGCTTTGCAGGAACCAGAAGAAAAATCAGCCGTAGAGAAGGAATTATCATGGCAGCAGCCTATCTGATCTACTGTGGGTACATTATCATGCGGTAGCAGATACATCGGTTTAGAGCCTTTTTCAAACGTGCTCTAGTATGCATTTGTTCAAAAAAGCTTTCAATTATCTATTGTGCAAATAAATAGATATATTGAAAGCTCTTTTTATAAGAAATAATTTAAAACAGATTACTGATAAAAATTTCCAGTCCGATGGCAATCAGGATCACACCGCCAAGGATATCGGCTTTGGTGGAAAGCTTTGTCCCGAAGCGTTTTCCCAGTGATAAGCCTGCCATGCAGATAAAAAAGGTAACCACGGCAATGATCAGGGAACAGACAAGAGCCATAAGCCAGTCATATTCGGAAATGGTGAAGCCAACAGACAGAGCGTCGATGGAAGTGGCAACTCCCTGGATAAAAAGCGCTTTCGGACCTACGCCGGGAATTTCTTCATCCTCGCCGTTTCCACGGATTCCGTTTACCAGCATGGAACCGCCGATGTAACCCAGCAGGATCAGGGCAATCCAGGGAATGAATTTTTCAAAGGCTTTGAAGTACTCTACGATAGTGTGGACGCACAGCCAGCCGGCCATTGGCATGAATGCCTGGAAGGCACCGAAAACACCGGCGATACTGCACATTTTCCGGATGCGCATTTTCGGTTCATGGAGCCCATTGGCAAGAGAAACTGAAAATGCATCCATCGCAAGTCCGACGCCCAGAAGAGCGCTGTTCAGAAAAAAGACAAAACTGTAACTCATTTTTTATATTCCTCCATAGTATTATTTGGGGATGCCAGGGTCAAAAGGTCAGAAAACTGCTGAACAATCCATGGCACGAAAAAAGACCCAGTATATAACCATGGGCTATATATGGGTCATCTACATTCATTCTAAAAAAGGACAAACTCCATGTATAGCGTAAAGTTATACATGAGTCTCGCAATTTAATGCAAGCCAGATCGAAAAGCTATATTATGCATACGGTACAATGATAACATTCATACGGTCGGTATGTTGACTTGCCACGTGACAGCTGCCTTTTGGAAAAAAGCATCTGATACGCTTGCTACTCCCTCACGGGGAAACCTTGTGTGGTAACTTTATCAGATGAGGACAGGTTTGTCAATAATTTTTCTCAATAATATTGACATCTTCAAAATATTAGAATAAACTAACTTTTGTAATATTAATGATAATCTTTATCATTAAAAGACAAAATGCCAGGAGAGTAACGCACCTGCGGAACGATTCCTGACATCATACATATGGGAAAAGAGGAAAAATAGAAATGACATTAAAAGAACTTCCCATTGGGAAAACTGCCACAGTTACGGCTGTTGGTGGAGAGGGCGCATTAAGACAGCATTTTCTGGATATGGGAATCATCCCTATGGCAGATGTGACCATGGTGAAATATGCACCGATGGGGGATCCTGTAGAAGTGCGGATCCACAGCTATGAGCTGACGCTGCGCCTTGCAGATGCAGCGAAGATTGAAATTGATAATGTAAGAGATGCGAAGGAAATAAAGCCAAAGAAACGTTCCAAAGCGATTCCCCATCCGGGACTTGGAGAGGGCGGCAAATATCACGAAAAGGCAGATGAGCATCCGCTTCCGGAGAGTGAACTTCTTACCTTTGCCCTGGCTGGAAACCAGAACTGCGGGAAGACGACTTTGTTCAATCAGCTGACCGGCTCCAACCAGCATGTGGGTAACTTTCCTGGTGTAACAGTAGACCGGAAGGATGGCTCCATCCGTGGGAAAAAGAATACCCTGGTAACGGATCTGCCAGGAATTTATTCCATGTCTCCGTATTCCAGCGAGGAGATCGTCACCCGTAATTTTATCCTGGAGCAGCATCCAAAGGGAATCATCAACATAGTAGATGCGACCAATATTGAGCGTAATCTGTATCTGACCATGCAGCTGATGGAGCTGGATGTGCCTATGGTACTGGCTTTGAATATGATGGATGAAGTAAGGCAGAATGGCGGCTCTGTGCTGGTGAACCAGATGGAGGAGGCACTGGGGATTCCGGTGGTGCCTATTTCTGCGGCGAAGAATGAGGGTATCGATGAGCTGGTGGCTCATGCAGTCCATGTGGCAAAATACCAGGAGAGGCCGAAACGCCTTGACTTCTGCGATGCAAACGACGATGGCGGGGCTGTACACAGATGCCTTCACGGTATCATGCATCTGATCGAGGACCATGCCCAGCAGGCAGACATTCCGGTGCGTTTTGCTGCCAGCAAGCTTGCAGAGGGAGATGAGCTGATCCTGGAAAAACTGGGACTTGATCAGAATGAGAAGGAAACTCTGGAGCACATTGTGAAGCAGATGGAGACAGAGCGTGGTCTTGACAGGTCTGCTGCAATTGCGCACATGCGTTTTGATTTCATAGAGAAGGTCTGCGATGAGACGGTGATTAAGCCTCATGAAAGCAAAGAACATTTAAGAAGCCAGCGTATGGATAAGATCCTCACAGGAAAATATACGGCGATCCCATGTTTTGCAGGCATTATGGCGCTGGTCTTCTGGCTTACCTTCAGCGTGATCGGACAGGGACTTTCGAATCTTCTGGATATGGGAATTACCTGGCTTTGTAATGTGGTGAATCAGGCGATGGTGGCATGGAATGTAAACAGTGTGCTTCATTCACTTGTAATTGACGGTATTTTTAACGGTGTGGGAAGTGTGCTCAGCTTTTTGCCCATCATTGTAACCTTGTTTTTCTTCCTGTCACTTCTGGAGGACAGCGGATATATGGCAAGGGTTGCCTTTGTGATGGATAAGCTGCTCCGTAAGATCGGACTTTCCGGACGAAGCATTGTACCGATGCTGGTAGGCTTTGGCTGTACCGTGCCTGGCGTTATGGCCAGCAGAACTTTGCCCTCTGAGCGGGACCGTAAGATGACCATTCTCCTTACTCCGTTTATGAGCTGCTCGGCAAAGCTTCCAATATATGCCTTTTTCACAGCTGCTTTTTTCCCGAAATATGGGGCACTGGTGATGGTGTCACTTTATTTTGGCGGAATTATCATGGGAATCCTGATGGCGCTGATCTTTGGAAAAACACTTTTCAAAGGGGAGGCAGTGCCTTTCGTTATGGAACTTCCAAACTACCGTCTGCCTGGCGCGAAGAATGTAGGACAGCTTCTTTGGGAAAAGGCAAAGGATTTCCTGCAGAGAGCATTTACGGTTATTTTTGTCGCAACGATCGTGATCTGGTTCTTACAGACTTTTGATCTGCATCTGAATATTGTGACAGATTCCAAAGACAGTATTCTGGCTGTTGTGGCGGGAATCATCGCGCCGGTATTCAAGCCGCTTGGCTTCGGAGACTGGAGATTTTCCACAGCACTTGTGACCGGATTTATGGCAAAGGAGAGCGTGGTTTCCACGTTGTCTATCTTGTTTGGAAGCACTGCAGCCCTTGTACAGGTGCTTTCTCCGCTGGCAGCAATCAGCCTTCTGGTTTTCTGTCTTTTATACACACCTTGCGTTGCTGCCATAGCTTCCGTGAAGCGTGAACTTGGTGGAAGATGGGCAGCAGGAGTTGTGGTTGGCCAGTGTGTGATCGCATGGATTGCGGCATTTTTGGTAAAAATTGTTGGCGTTTTGATCGGATTTTGAGAAAAATGACTATTTTTCATTTTTGTCAAAAAAAATATTGACTATTGGTCATTTTGGTTTATACTATAGTACGAAAGAAATGAGTTAAGGAGATGACATCAATGGTCAAAGTAGGAAAATGGATAGCCAAGCATAAAGTCCTGGTTCTTCTTATCGGACTTTTGCTGGTAATCCCGTCTGTGATCGGAATCGCAGAGACGAGAGTTAATTATGATCTGTTAAGTTACCTGCCAGATACCCTTGAGACTGTGAAAGGACAGGATATTCTGGTTGATGAGTTTGGAATGGGCGCCTTTTCCATGGTAATCGTGGAGAATATGGATATGAAGGATGTCCAGAAGCTGGAAGATAAGTTCAGCGAAGTGGAACACGTGAAAGATGTTCTCTGGTATGATGATGTAGCAGACATTACCCTTCCGGTAGAGATGATTCCTGAGAAATACAGAAAGGTATTTATAAACGGGGATGCTACCATGATGCTGGTACTGTTTGACAATACCACGTCTTCAGACAGCTCCATGGAGGCTATCACAGAGCTTCGTAAGATTGCCAATGAGCAGTGTTTCTTAAGCGGTATGACAGGTGTTGTTACGGATATCAAGAACATCGCCATGCAGGAGCTGCCAATTTACGTTGTGATTGCAGCAGTACTCAGTCTGATCGTTCTGGAGCTGACAAGCGGATCTTTTGTAGTTCCGTTTTTGTTCCTGCTTAGTATCGGTCTTGCAATTCTTTATAACCTGGGAAGCAACATCATCTTAGGAGAGACTTCCTATATTACGCAGGCACTTACTGCTGTACTTCAGCTTGGAGTTACAATGGATTATTCCATTTTCCTTCTGAACAGCTATGAAGAAAACAAAAAGCGTTTCCCTGGAGAAAAAGACCGTGCCATGGGTCATGCCATTGCCAATACCTTTAAGTCTGTAGCAGGAAGCTCTGTTACCACAGTGGCCGGTTTCGTTGCACTTTGTGTTATGACTTTTGCCCTTGGACGTGACCTTGGTATTGTTATGGCGAAGGGAGTTGTTATTGGTGTTATCTGTTGTGTAACGATTCTTCCTGCGCTGGTATTGTTCTTTGACAAGCCAATTGAAAAAACACAGCATAAGCTTCTGTTCAGCAAAATGGATAAGCCGTCCGCTTTTATTACAAAGCATTATAAAGCATGGACTGTGATTTTCCTGGTGTTTCTGTTCCCTGCTATTTATGGAAACAATCACACACAGATTTATTACAACATTGCAGAATCTCTTCCATCCACTTTGGAGTGTAACATTGCAAATGATGAGCTGCAGAAGACCTTCGCAGTTGGAAATATCCATATGATTATGATAGATAAGAATATGGATTCCAAACAGAAACAGAACATGTTAAATGAGATCGATGAGGTCGATGGTGTAAAATGGAGTCTGGGTATGAATTCCCTGATCGGACCGACTGTTCCGGAATCCATGATCCCGGATGATCTTAAGAGCATTTTCAAAGGTGACCAGTATGAACTTGCATTTGTATGCTCCGAGTATGGTTCTGCTACAGATGAGGTAAATGCACAGATCAAGGCTATTGATGAGATCGTTAAGAAATATGATGATACTGCAATGGTAATTGGTGAAGCTCCACTTATGAAGGACCTTCAGGATACCACAGATGCCGACCTGGTTCGTGTAAATGTAATTTCCATTGGAGCTATTTTCCTGATCATCATGATCATCTTTAAATCAATTTCCCTTCCTATTATTTTGGTTGCGGTTATTGAGTTCGCGATTTTTGTAAATATGGCGATCCCGTTCTATCAGGGAATCAGCCTTCCGTTCGTTGCAAGTATCGTTATTGGTGCTATCCAGCTTGGTGCTACCGTGGATTACGCGATTCTGATGACAACCCGTTATCAGAGAGAGAGACAGCATGGCAAGAATAAGATGGAAGCAATCAGCATTGCCCATAAGACCAGCATGCCGTCCATCATCAGCAGTGGACTCAGCTTCTTTGCTGCAACATTCGGTGTTTCCTGTTATTCACAGGTTGAGATGATCGGTTCTATCTGTACTCTGCTTGCGCGTGGTGCGATCATCAGTATGGTAGTTGTATTGTTCATCTTACCAGCTATGTTCATGATCTTTGATAAGCTGATCTGTGTGACCTCCATTGGTTTCCTTGGGGATAAGAAGGCTGCAAAGAGTAAATAAAGCTGTTTAAAAAGTAAATGGATCTGTTTGGAAACTTATGACAGACAAATTAAGCGAAAATCCTGCTTCTTTAAATGAGGCAGGATTTTTTTATATAAACAGGCTAGACTTTCATTCATGGTGATGTCTGCGAAAGCAGACATGTCCGTTTAGTATGGGTTGAATAAAAGCAAAGAAAACGTTATAATTGTGTCAATTAACGATTATGGTTACCAGACTTTAGAACGGTGACCAATTATAAATGAAATTGCAGGGAGTGAGTTTATAGATGACATTAGAAGAGATTCTTGCACAGGTCCAAAAAGGGGAACTCTCCCCGAAAGCAGCAGAAAACCTGATTCGTCAGGATGGCTATAAGGAAATGGATTATGCCAAGCTGGATACGGGGAGAAAGGCCCGCACCGGTTTCGCAGAGGTTATTTACTGTAGTAATAAAGCGGATGAGCATCTGCTGCGGATTTTTGAGCGTTTGTATCTGGGAGAGGGGGAGGTGCTGGGAACGAGAGCCTCGAAGGAACAGTATGAACTGGTCCGGGAAAAATATCCCCAGGTTCAGTATGACCCTATTTCCAGAATTTTGAAGATTGAGAAGCCAGATAAGCTTCATGAGGGAAAAGTTGCTGTGTGCACAGCCGGTACTGCGGACATTCCGGTGGCAGAGGAGGCTGCGCAGACAGCAGAATACTTTGGAACCCATGTGGAACGGATCTATGATATAGGTGTCAGTGGCATGCACAGACTGTTTTCCAGGCTGGATACCATCCAGGA
This sequence comes from Blautia sp. HCP3S3_H10_2, assembly GCF_052122375.1. Lineage (NCBI taxonomy): Bacteria > Bacillati > Bacillota > Clostridia > Lachnospirales > Lachnospiraceae > Blautia > Blautia sp. HCP3S3_H10_2. Next base: position 114,342 of record NZ_JBQKCL010000006.1, on the reverse strand, counting down.
CGCCAATTGTGTGGTGGCAGTTGCCGGTATGGAGGGAGCCCTGGCCAGTGTGATGGGCGGGCTTGTGAGCAGACCGGTGATCGCAGTGCCTACTTCTGTTGGCTATGGGGCCAATTTCCACGGATTGTCGGCACTTCTTACCATGATCAATTCCTGTGCAAATGGAATTGCAACGGTGAATATCGACAATGGATATGGTGCGGGGTATCTGGCAACCCAGATGAACCGGCTGGCTCTTGGAAAATAAATGAAACTTGTATTATACGGATGAACAGTTGAGGAGAATTATGGGAAAATCATTATATCTGGAGTGTTACTCCGGAATCAGCGGAGATATGACAGTAGCAGCACTTCTGGATCTTGGAGCGGACCAGAAGGTGCTGATGGATGTGCTGGAAAGCCTTCCGGTACAGGGATTTGAGATAAAAGTAAGCAGGGTGAAGAAGTCCGGGATTGATGCCTGTGATTTTGATGTGATTCTGGATAAAGAGCTGGATGGACATGACCATGATATGGAGTATCTGCATGGCCATGAAAGGAAACATAGCCATGAATACGGGCATGACCACGAAGAGGAACATAGTGATGAACGCGTACACAGCCATGTAGAGGAACACAGTCATGAACATCATCACCCGCACCAGCACCGTGGCATGAATGAGATCCGCCAGATCATCAACAGCGCGAAGATGACAGGTGGTGCCAGGAAAACAGCACTTGCTATTTTTGAAATTCTGGCTAAAGCAGAGGCAAAGGCCCACAATGTTCCGGTGGAAGAGGTGCATTTCCATGAAGTTGGATCTGTGGATTCCATTGTGGATATTCTGTCAGCAGCAGTCTGCCTGGACAATCTTGGAATTACCGAGGTGATCGTGCCAGTATTATATGAAGGAACCGGTACGATCCGCTGCCAGCACGGCATTTTGCCCGTCCCTGTTCCGGCTGTTGCCAATATTGTACAGCAGACAGGACTGAATGTGAAAATTACCCAGGTACAAGGGGAACTGGTTACGCCTACAGGAGCTGCAATCGTGGCAGCAATACGGACTACAGATAAACTGCCGGAGAATTTTATGATCGAAAAAACAGGTATTGGTGCCGGGAAGCGGACCTATGAATGCCCCGGAATTCTCCGCGCCATGCTGATTCAGGCCGAAGAGAGAAGTAAGTCTGTAGAAGCCTCAAAAGAAACTGCCGATTACATCTATAAACTGGAAACCAATATTGACGACTGCAGCGGTGAAGTCCTTGGCTTTGTTATGGAAAAACTGTTCGAGGCAGGAGCAAGAGATGTCCATTATACACCTGTATATATGAAGAAAAACCGTCCGGCATGGCTGCTCACAGTAATCTGTAAAGAAGAAGATATCCCTGGAATGGAAGCTCTTATTTTTGCAGAAACCACCAGCATAGGAATTCGCAGGGTGAGAATGGAACGCACCATTTTACCAAGGAAAAAAATAAAGGTAATGATCCCGTTCGGGGAAGTAGAAGTGAAAGTATGCGGACCGGAAGGCGCCCAGAAGTGTTATCCGGAGTATGAAAGTCTGGCAGAAATCTGCAGAAAAACAGGAATCTCTTACGCAGAAGCTTATCATATGACTATTGATGCAAGTAAAAATCTGGAATGGTAAAGAGGACTTTTAGAATAAGAGCAAAACAAAAATAGGGAAAATAGGCTGTAAATCCCCATATTGCAACCATTAGAAGAGTATGTTACAATACAGGTTGGTTTTTCGAGCAAAAGTTCCAGATATCTGGGATCTGTTAGAAAAGCCAAATACAGTTACAAAAATACAATGGAGTGAATATGAAGAAATATTTTGATAATCTCAGACAGTATCAGTTCCTTTTAAGTGAGCTGGTAAAAAAAGGAATCAAGCTGAAATACCGTCGTTCCTACCTTGGTATTTTATGGTCTATGTTAGAGCCATTGCTTTCCATGGTAGTACTGACAATCGTATTTGGAACCCTGTATGGAAATACAGATAAGACATTCCCTGTGTATATTCTTTCAGGACGTCTTTTGTATACTTTTTATTCCAATGCGACCAAAGCGGCGTTGAAGTCCATCCGTTCGAACTCGGCAATGATCAAAAAAGTGTATGTGCCGAAGTACCTGTATCCACTTTCAGCAGTTATCTATAACTATGTTATATTCCTGATTTCCCTGCTGGTACTTGGAATCGTAAGTGTTATTCTTGGTGTGAAGCCAACTATTTATCTGCTTCAGGCTCCGGTCGCACTGATCCTGATTTTGATTTTAGCCTACGGAAGCGGAATGTTCCTTGCAACCATCGGAGTATTTTTCAGGGACATTGAATATCTCTGGACAGTTGGACTGATGTTGATCATGTACACCTGTGCGATTTTCTATTATCCAAGTAAGCTGTTAAAAAGTGGATGGGCCTGGATCCTGAAATTTAACCCGCTGTACTGCAACATCCAGATTTTCCGTTCTGCAATATTCGGAGAACCGATGTATGCGCCATATGTTATTTATGCAACTGCGTTCAGCGTGATGATCACCATCATCGGACTTGTATGCTTTAAGAAGAAACAGGACAATTTTATTCTGTATATTTAAGGAGAAAATATGGGTAAGCCAGCTATAGAAGTTGATAATGTTAGTATGAAATTCAGCTTAAGCCGTGAGAAAGTTGACAGCTTAAAAGACTATATATTTAAGACAATCAAAAGAGAAATCCAGTACAATGAGTTCTGGGCTTTAAAAAACGTAAGCTTCACCGTGGAGAAGGGGGACCGTGTGGGTATCCTGGGACTGAACGGAGCAGGAAAAAGTACTCTTCTGAAGGTGATTTCAGGTGTGTTTAAGCCGACTGAGGGACATGTGGACAAACATGGTAAGATCGTTCCTCTTCTGGAGCTGGGCGCAGGTTTTGATCCCCAGTACACAGGTAAAGAGAACATTTATCTTTACGGTGCAATGCTTGGATATACCAAGAAATTTATTGACAGCAAATACGATGAGATCGTAGAATTTTCTGAACTCCAGAAGTTTATGGATGTGCCTGTGAAGAATTACTCTTCCGGTATGAAATCCAGACTGGGCTTTGCAATCGCTACAGTGGTTGAGCCGAAGATTCTGATTCTGGATGAGGTTCTTTCTGTAGGTGATGCCAAATTCCGAAAGAAAAGTGAAAATAAGATCCTCAGTATGTTTGATTCCGGAGTCACTGTGCTTTTCGTATCCCATTCCCTGGAGCAGGTGAAGCGTCTTTGCAATAAGGCAATGATCCTGGAAAAAGGACAGCTGATCGCATATGGGGATATTGATCCGATCGCGGAACAATACAGTGAGATGATAGGTGGCTGATTATGAAAAAGGTTTTGACCAGAGATGAATCCCTGGCACTAAAAGGCATCGCGGTATTCTTAATGGTATTTCATCATTGTTTCCGTTCAGCAGACAAATTTGCCAGATATACGCCCGTTTTTTCACCATTATTTACAGAAACGCAGGTAGTTGGGCTTGCGCAGTGGGCGAAGATATGTGTGGCTCTTTTTGCGTTCGTCTCTGGTTATGGTCTTATGTATGGTTACAGGAAGCTGGGAGAGGAAAAAAGAAGAGAGAAGATATCTGGCTGGGTGAAAACACATTTGATTTCTACCTTGTCTGGCTATTGGTTTGTTGCAGTGATTGCTTACATTCTCATGGCAATTGTGGGAAAAATAAATTTCTCAAAGTGGGGAAGTAACCGGCTGGAAAAGCTTGTAAATGTGGTTCTGGACTGTGTGGGTGTTTCCAATTTGTTTGGAACGAAAACATTGCGGGGAGCCTGGTGGTATATGGGAGCTGCTGTTGTTTTCATTGTTCTGGTTCCGGTTCTGGCTTATCTGATACGCAAGCTGGGTGGGACAATTACCCTGCTTCTGGTTTTTCTGTTTCCACGTATAGCTGGGATTGGATTTCCTGGTGGAACAGCTGCATATTCCTTTTTGCCTGTATTCGTTTTGGGAATGCTGGCCTGTGAACAATCTGTATTTGAGCAGTTTCACAGTTGGCAGATTGGGATGAAACCAAAAGTAAGCAATGGGATTAAATTTGTTTTAACGTTGTTTCTGGTTGTTTTTGGTGTGTGGAGTTATAACAAAATTCCGTTGAAAGTATTCTGGGAATATCATTATGCAATGGTTCCCTTTATTGTGATCCTGTTTCTGGAAGAGTATGTATTCAGAATTTCCTGGGTGAAAAGACTGTTTGGCTTTCTGGGAAAATATTCTTTGTATATCTGGCTGATACATACATTTGTGAGAGACTATCTGGGCAGATATGTGTGGTCAGTACGTTATTTCTGGTTGGTACCGGTGGTGATTCTGGTGATATCACTTGGAATGGGAATCATTCTGGATATCTTTCGGAAATATTGCGGCTATAACAAGCTTATTGGATATCTGATGAAAAAATAAAAGAGGAAGATTATGAAGATTCTGCAGGTAGGATTGGGGAATAATCCTGGGGGCATGGAAGCATTTGTAATGAATTACTTCCGGGAATTGTCGAAGCAGGGTATTACCTTCGATTTCGTTTCCATGTATGGAACGATTGCATATGAACAGGAAATCCTGAAGCTTGGTGGAAGAGTATTTTATGTTCCAAATGTGAAAAAGGATTATTTCGGTTATGTGAAGGCTTTTAAGGGGCTTTTGCAAAAAGAGCAGTATGACATTGTACATGTGAATATGCTTTCCGCTGCGAATATCGTACCTCTTCGCCTTGCAAAGCAGGCAGGAGTGGGGAAAGTGATCGCCCATTCCCACAATGCGTCAGCTCCCGGGCTTATCCGGAAGCTGATGGACAGATGGAACCGCCCCAGGCTGAACCGCTATGCGGATATGAAGCTGGCATGCTCAGAAACAGCAGGCAGATGGCTGTTTGGAGATACTGCTTTCGAAAAAGGGGAAGTGACAGTGGTATCGAATGCTATAGATACCAGGAAATACAGCTTTTCCCAGGAAAACAGGGAGAAAATACGGCAGCAGCTTGGAATCCGGGAGGGCATTCTGGTAGGTCATGTTGGCAGATTCCAGGTGCAGAAGAATCATGAAGCTATTGTGCGTATTTTTTATGAAATTCAGAAAAAAGAGCCGACAGCCAGACTTTGTCTCATCGGAGACGGTGAATTAAAAGAAAAGATCTGTGGGCAGTTTAAGCAGCTGGGCATTCTGGAAAAAGTGATCTTCGCAGGCGTGTGCCCGGACGTGGAGAAATATCTGAGCGCCATGGATGTATTTCTGTTTCCCTCTTTATTCGAAGGTCTCCCGTTCACTTTGTTAGAAGCACAGGCAAGCGGACTGCCCTGTGTGATTTCCAGTGAGATCACAGAAGAAGCTGTATTATTAAAGGAAAAAGTATGCAGACTTTCCTTGGAAGAAAGTGATGAAAAATGGGCGGATGCAGTTCTTGCCTATGCGAAAAATGGCAGGGAAGAGAAGGAAAACGCAGCCCGGTTCCTAATGGCTGCGCATTTTGATATTCATCAGGAAGCTGGAAAGCTGCTGGAATTGTATAAGAAACAGGGAGAACAGCATGGAAAACAAAATTGATTTTGTGCTTTTGTGGGTAGATGGCCAGGATGAGACATGGATGAAGGAGAGGCGAAAATACAGTCTGGATAAAGATGCCGGCAATGCAAGCCGTTACCGGGACTGGGATAATCTGCAGTACTGGTTCAGAGGTGTGGAAAAATTTGCACCCTGGGTAAATCATATCTATTTTGTGACATGCGGGCATATTCCAGGCTGGCTGAAGCTTTCCAACCCCAGGCTTTCCGTGATTCGTCATGAGGAATTTATGAAGCCGGAATATCTTCCTACCTTCAGCAGTCATCCCATCGAACTGAACCTTCACCGAATCAAAGGTCTTTCCGAACATTTTGTTTATTTCAATGATGACACTTTCCTGATCAGTCCTGTACAGCCAGAGGATTTTTTCAAAAACGGACTGCCAAGGGATTGCTGTATTGAGACAGCGATAGCCCAGGACAATATAGACGATCCCTTTGCCCATATCCTGCTTAACGATACGGCACTTATCAATATGCATTTCCAGAAAAAAGAAGTGATCCGCCGTACCTGGAAAAAGTGGTTCAGTCCTGCATATGGCAAGATGCTGCTTCGGAATATCCTGATGCTCCCTTATCAGGAATTTTCCGGGTTTAAATATACCCATATGCCAAGTCCATTTTTGAAAAGTTCCTATGAAAAGGTGTGGGAAGCAGAAGGAGAACGGCTTGACCGGCTCTGTCATAACCGTTTCCGCTCCATTTATGATGTGAACCAGTATGTGATCAAGCACTGGCAGTGCATGGAGGGAAATTATGAGCCCCAGTCCCCGTCTTTCGGACAGTTCTGCGTTATGGGCCGGGATGATGACAAGCTTTATGAAACTATGGAGAAACAGTCCCATAAAATGATCTGTATCAATGATGATGACAGACTGAAGAATTTCGAGGAAACACGAGATAAAGTAATTCGGGCTTTTAATAAAATACTTCCGGAGAAATCCAGCTATGAGGTATAGAGTGTGCTGTATAAAATAGAAAGCATAAAGAAGGAAAAAGAAAAGGATGAAGCCTGAAGAATGAGGAATAAAAAATGTCAAAAGAAGCAGGAAAAAGAATACTAAAAGAACAGGGAATTTCCGGATTTGTGCTTCATTATGGGGCAAGAGTACTTACTAAAGTGGAGAAACAGCTGATAGGCAGGGGAGCTGCACGCTTCTGTAGGGTGAAAGAGAACCGGCTTGTTTTTAAAAACAGGGAAAACCTGGATTTTACAGATAATCCAAGGGCATTTTTTGATTATCTCATAAAAATGGGTTATAATGAAAAATATGAGATCATCTGGCTGGTGTCGGATGTCCGTAAATTCCGAAATGTGAAATATAAGAATGTGAAATTTGTCACAGCAGAGAACCGCTATGGCTGGAATAGCTGCAGGGCCTATTATTATGCGGCTACTGCCCGTTATTTTTTCTTTTCCCATAATACCCAGGATTTGTTAGATTATGGCTGTGAGGGAAGACAGATCATCAATCTGTGGCACGGCTGTGGTTATAAGGGACCGGAGCAGGGGCTGTCAGCACCTTCCGGTGAGAAGGCAAGATCGGGATTTGACTATGGCCTGGTTCCGGGACCACTCTTCGTCCAGACGAAATCTGTGGCATGGAACTGCGAAAAAGAGAAAATCTGGCCCATCGGTTATCCAAGATATGACTGGATGCTCCATCCTTCCCTTGGGAAAGAAGAGCAGTTAAAAAGACTATTCGGATGGGAAGAGGGCAAGGCTGTGATCTGGATGCCTACCTTCCGCAAAAGTAATCTGAAGGGCTGCAGGGAGAGCGAGATCCAGCTGGCATACCAGCTTCCTGGACTTTCCGGAGTGGATGACCTGAAGAAGCTGGACATGCACCTGAAGATGCTGGACATGCTTCTGATCATCAAGAAGCACCCGCTTCAGACTGAATGGTCTGAGGATGAAAAAGAGCTTACGAACATACGTTATGTGACAGAAGAGATGTTGGAAAAAGCCGGGATCCAGCTGGCAGAGCTGATGGGTGTCTGCGACGGACTGATCTCGGATTATTCCTCGGCAGCTGTGGATTTTATGCTTCTTCACAGACCTATGGCATATGTACTGGAAGATTTTATGGCATATAAAGAGAAAAGAGGCTTTGTATTTGAGAATCCCCTTATTTATATGCCTGGAGAGAAAATATACGATTATCCAGGAATTGAGGCATTTCTGGAGCATGTGGCAGCTGGGGAGGATCTTTACCAGGAAGAGCGGGAGAAGCTGATGCCGGTAATGCACAATCCTGCAGAAAATTACTGCAGCAGACTGGCAGCGAAGCTTTCCATATAAAATGTAACTGACAGGTGGGAAAAATAAAAGATACAAAAAACAGTGAAATGCCAGAGAGCGTTTGTGACCAGTAGCAGGGCTGTAAAAGGGAGAACAAAAAATGGGAAAATTAATCGGATATACACAGGGAACTTATGATATGTTCCATATTGGTCATCTGAATCTGATCAAAAATGCCAAGAGAAGATGTGATTATCTCATCGTAGGTGTCAATACAGATGAGCTTGTGGAAAGCTATAAACATAAGAAACCGATCATTCCGCTGGAAGAGCGGGCCGAGATCGTGCGCGCGATCAAGTATGTGGATGAAGTGATCATTACGGATACGCTGGATAAAAAGGTGATCTGGGATAAGATTCGTTTTGATGAAATTTATATCGGAGACGACTGGAAAGGAAATGAGCGTTGGGAGCGGACTGGTAAAGAGATGGCAGAGCTTGGCGCGAAGCTTGTATACCTTCCGTATACAAGAGATACCTCATCCACTATGCTGAGGGAGAAACTGACGGAGTACTAGTACCTGTTTGCAAAAGTTTTTAACAGACTCTGAAGAAAGGTTTACCACAATGGGAAAAGTACAGACATTATTTAAAATGTTTTCCAAAATCGGGGAAGATAAGAGCATGTATGACCGGTATCTGACCCTGAGAGCTTTTGGAACTTATGTGATATATGATAAATGGAAAATCAGAAGGATGAAGAAGTTTCCGCCTGCAATCGTGGAAAACCGGATCCTTTTTGAGACAAATGATGATTTTACAGACAATGGCCGTGCCCTTTTTGATTATATGGTGGCCAATGGCTACAATAAAAAATATGAGCTTGTCTGGCTGGTACACGATCCGTCCAAGTACAAAAAATACGAGACAGAGAATGTGAAATTCGTGGAAGGCTTCAAAAAGCACAGCACCATCCGCCATGCAGTTGCATACCGCTATGCGCTTACCTCCCGTTATATCTTCTATACCCAGGCATTCAACTGGATCGGAATGGCAAGAAAGGGGCAGACTTTTATTGATCTGTGGCATGGATGCGGATATAAAGCAAACAAGAACAACCGTAAGGTATTCTTTGATTATTGCCTGGTACCTGGTGATGTGTTCATTAAGACAAAAATGGAATTTTTCGGATGCAGCTCCAAGAAGCTTCTTGCCTTTGGCTACCCAAGATACGACCAGATGCTGGCTGGAAGTGATGCTGCAAGAGCATACAGGGAGAAGCTTTTGAAGGAATCCGGTAGCGAGAAGCTGATCCTGTGGATGCCTACCTACCGTCACGCCAGCAGTGAGAGACTGAATGAGGAAACCCTGAATAATGAGTTTAATATCCCGATCCTGGACACCAAAGAGAGTCTGCTGGCATTTAATGATTTCTGCCGTGATAACCATATGCTGGTGGTAATTAAGAAGCACTATCTGCAGATTCCCTATGATTTCGGGGAAAATGTGCTGACGAATATCGTTTATCTGGAGAACCAGGATCTGGAAAACAACGGGCTGCAGCTTTATGAATTTATCAACTGTTCTGATGCACTGGTATCCGATTATTCCTCTGTGGCAATTGATTACCTGCTCCTTGACAAGCCCCTTGGTTTTACCCTGGATGACTATGAAGCATATACAGAATCCAGAGGCTGGGTATTTGAGAATCCTCTGGAATACATGCCAGGAGAACATATTTACAACGTCCGGCATTTTGAACAGTTTGTTCTGGATGTAAAGAATGGCAAAGACGACTATCGTGAAAAACGTGCCAGCGTCCGTGCGAAGACCCATAATGTAACAGACTGCTATTGCAAACGGGTACTGGATTACTTTCACATTAACCCCTGATACAGGATCACCAAATTGAAGGAGGAAGCCCCCACGCGGGGTGTATAAGATATGAAAATATGTATCTGGATGACAAAAATCTTTGATCTTGGCGGAACCAAGCGTGTGGTTTCCCTTCTGGCAAATGAGCTGGTGAAAGAGCATGATGTAACGATCATGACCTATGAGGACCGTTTTCTGGAAGACCGCACCATGTACCATTTAAGTGAAGACATTGATGTGGACTTTATTGACAATAACTATTTTGTAAACAGACACCGCAATCCGGCTTTCTGCAAACGATATCTGGTGAAGAAGCTGAATGATAAATTTGGCATATTTAATAAAAAGTGTTTCAATGATCTGCTTGCAGAGTCCATTTTCCCGAAGAAGACAAGGGATAAATGGGTGGATTATTTAAATTCCAAGGACTATGATGTGATCATTACCACAGCGTCCTTAAGCCTGCGGCTTGGCATGATCGCTCCACGTTTAAAGGCAGCTACCATTGGCTGGCAGCATAACTGTTATGATGGATATCTGCATGTGAAGCCGGTGGTATTCTGGCAGCAGGAGTGTCTTCTGCAGGAGTATCTGCCCAATCTGGACCGGTACATCGTCCTTAGCAAATACGACCAGCGGGATTATAAAGAGAAGCTAGGCATTGATACCGAAGTGAAGATCAATCCACGAAGCTTTGTAAGTGAGAAAAAGTGTAATGTGAAATCCAAACGTTTCCTTATGGCTACCCGTTTCGTGTATGCAAAGGGCCTGGATCTTATGATGGAATCCTTTGAGGAATTTTGCAAAGAGGATTCGGAATGGGAACTGGATATTCTGGGAGATGGAAAGCTGTTCGGGAAGATCAAGGCAGATGCGAAGAATCGTCATCTGGAGGATCGTGTCCATTTCGTAGGATATACAAATGAACCGGAGAAATATTATTTAAATTCTTCCGTTTTCCTTCTTCCTTCCAGATGGGAGGGATGGCCAATGGTAATCATGGAAGCTTTCGAGTTCGGCCTTCCGGTGATCGCTTATCATATGGGAGCCATGGACCTGATCATTGATGACGGAAAGACAGGATTTCTTCCGGAGGCGTTTGATCCCCATAAATTTGCTCAGGCAATGCTGAAGATCGCACATGACGAAGAGCTCCGGAGCCAGATGTCTGCAAATGCCATTGCGAAATCAGATGACTTTTCCATTGATAAAGCAGTAAAAGAGTGGGACGGACTGTTTGAACGTGTAACAGCGAAGAAAAGGGGGGAGTGATTGATGAAAATCACCGTGAATGACCTGAAAAAGCTGGCGAAAAGGGTAATCCGCAGGGATACCTATGCCCAGGCTGTTAAGGAAGCCAGGGAAGAGGCACGTTATAATCTTACCGAAGAGCTCCGGCAAAAATATGCGGATTATTATGAGAACAGTCCGCTGAAAGAAAAATGTATTTTATATGAGGCATTTGGGGGCAGGGGTATGACCTGCAGCCCGCATGCCATTTTTAAGTATCTGCTGACCCAGCCGGAGTTTCAGGAATATCTCCATGTCTGGGTCATTGATGACTTTTCGGATAATGCTCCCTGGATGGAAGCATATAAAGAAAACAAAAACGTAAAATTTATCAGATTCCAGTCTCTGGAATACCGGGAATATCTGGCGACTTCCAAATATCTGGTAAACAATGTGAGCTTTCCCGGATATTTTACAAAAAGAGAGGGGCAGGTATTTATCGATACCTGGCATGGCATTCCGTTAAAGACCATTGGATTTGATATTCCGGCTGGAAAGATCAGTGCAGGAAATACGGTGAAAAATTTCCTGGCTGCAGACTATCTGATCTCTCCAGATCCTTTTATGACAGAAATCTATCAGAACGCATTTAAAATGGGCGGGATTTATCCAGGTACCATTCTGGAAATCGGACAGCCACGTAACGACAGCTATTTTCACACTGAAAGGGAAGAAGTATTCCGGAAACTGAAAATGGCGGGAATAGAAGCAGATCCGGACAAGAAACTGATCCTCTATGCTCCCACCTGGAAGGGCAGCAAATACTCCAGCCCGGATACCAGTCTGGATGCATATGAGAAGATGATCCGTACCATAGAAGAAAATGTAGATACTTCTGTCTATCAGGTGTTTGTGAAGCCTCACCAGATCGTGTATTACCACATCAAAAATACCCAGGGTGTGACCGGACAGTATATTCCGGCAACGGTGGATACCAATGAGCTGCTTAAGGCTACGGACATTCTGATCTCGGATTATTCCAGTATCTACTTTGATTATCTGGTATCTGGCAAACCAATTCTTTTCTTTATTCCGGATCTTGCTGATTATCAGAACTACAGAGGTCTGTACTTTGGAATTGACAAGCTGCCAGGACCTATTGCGGAAAATTATGAACAGCTTGGTGGATATTTACGGGATCTGGAAAAGGCGATGGAGCCTTATCATCCGGTGTATGAGCGGGAAGCAAAGTGGGCATGTCCAAAAGACGATGGAGATGTATGTCGTCGTCTTGTAGAGATTGTATTCCATGGAAAAAAAGGAGAAGAATGCATCCGCTGTAAAGAGGATGGACGTCGTAAAATTTTGATGTATGCCGGGGACTTTTCAGATAATGAAACTACCAGGGCATTTTTGGCAATGGCAGAGTATCTTGATTTTGATAAGTTTGATGTTACCCTTCTGATAGATGGGGGTGGTGATGAGAAAGCCCAGGGATTGATCCGTTCCCTGCCAGACGGGATCCGTGTCCTTTACAGAGGACAGCCATACAACGGAAGTCCCCAGGAGCTTGCCAGTCATAACTATCTGATGAAAGGGAAAAAAGCAGAAATTCCCCATGTCTTCTATAAAAGAGAGGCCAGAAGACTGTTTGGGGAAGCTGTATTTGATTGTGCCATCGACTTTACCGGAAAGAAGAACCTGTTTTCCATGATGGTTTCCCAGATGGAAAGCACAGAGTTTTATACACATAAGCTTTGTTTTGTGGACCGAAACAGAATCCAGGCAGAGCTGGATGAGCAGCCTGTGATCGTTTCCCAGAAAGAGAGCTATTATATTGCAGACATAGAGGGAGAAAATTCCTCTGTGCTGACTGTGGATGCCATTCCGGCACCGGACGCAGAAAAAAATAATTATTTCTGCATGTATCAGAAAGGAACAGAGGCGCTTTTGGGCACATTCGCCAGCTTAAAGGAGAAGAACAGCTGTCTTTATATAATGGGAAAAGGAAAAGCCTATGATGCTCTTGGAAAAAATATTTCCCAGCTTCATCTGGAAGGAAGGGTATTTCTGACAGGATGGCTTTCCAGGCCATTTGCCCTGATGAAGATGTGCGACTATTTTATCTGTCCTGCAGGGGAAGAAAGTGCCGGTGCACTTTATGCGAAGGCCATGAACATGAAGCTGGTGGGAGCAGACCTTGAAACTGAGATTTCTTATAGCTTTGATGCAGAAGAGTGGAACCGGAAGCAGTATCAGGAACTGGAAGCGCAGATGGAAGATAAGAGGGATTTGCATGAATGAGATAGAGAAAATCCTGGAAGCGAATATGGATGAATACGAAAGTGCCAGACGCCGTGCCAGGAAGCTGGTGATGGGCTACAGACGGGAAATCAGCCAGACATATGAATATGCAGATGACCTGAAGCTGCCCGTAGACCCGGAACAGATTTTCTTTTTATGGGAAAAGGGAACAAAGGATGGAGAGCTTGTCCGGGAAATGTGCGAATATGTGAAGCGCACTTATGGCAAAAAATACAACTGCATCAGCTGCGTGAAAGGAAGCCTGCCTTTGGGGAGTTCTGGAAAAGTGACGGAGAAATCCTCTGGCTACTGGCGTGGGCTTGCAGTATCCGGCTTTATTATCAGTAGCGTGGAATTGCCGGCAGCATATGTAAAAAGAGACGGGCAGATTTACCTGAATACTATGTCAGCTGTGTACGAAAATCCCAAAACGAAGAGCAGGAAATTTGTATCCGGCACAGCGCGGGAGCTGTTAAAAACAGACTATATCTGTGCGCCTGGCCTGCAAAAAGCAAAAGAGACATGGACAGGGAAATGTCTGGCGGGAAATGTGTATGATGGCAAAGTGCTGGTTCTGGAAGAGAAAATGAAGGAGAAGGCGGCTGCATTGGCTGGCTTCCTTCTGGAAAAAAACATCTCTGACGGGATGAAGTGCTATTCTTTAAGAGATGGACAAAAGAAGAAAATCCTGGTTCTTGGAAGCGGGGATGCCAAAGACAATGTAAAGCTGCAGGTAAACAGACTTCTGGCGCAGATGGATCCGGAAAATATAGACGTGGCATTTTTCAGTGAAGAGCTGGAAAGTGAGGGAAAATGCAGGGAATTCCTGGCTCAGATGAGCCATGCTGCGGCTATTATGGGAATTGGCAAAATGACCGTAACGGAAAGGGAATACCTGAATTATCTGACTGTGGAAAAAAATCCGGAAGCATATCTGGGAAATCCTGCGGTCCGCAGCTATATGGATGAGCTTGCCAGAAGGGAATGGAACCGGTTATTTGGAACTGCCTGCTGGGATGCTGTGGTTGTGGCAGGAAGTGTGAAATATCTGCCCTATTATCTGGCAGCCAAGGCAAGGACGAAGATGAAGGTGCTGGTAGATCTTGATTTTCTGCCCTATATCCATGAAAAATACACGGCCAGATGGCGGAGGGCGTTAACGGTATTTCAAAGAATCTATGCGCCGGCAGACTGTCTGCAGCTTGGAAGCTATGGGCAGGAGAACCGTCTTCGGGTTATGCGTCTTCCAGTTCTTCTGGCAGCAAAACCGGAAGCACAGGATGTGGAACAGGTATCATACAATGGAAAGGAATACCTGGCCTGCCATAGACAGGCCCAAAGGGGAGAACATGTTTCCATGAAGCTGGTAAGACTGCCTGAACCTGGAAGTATTCTGGTAAATGCAGATCTGCCGCCTTCTCCGGAAAGAAAAGAGCGGTTAAAGAAACTGTCAGAGAAGCATATGGTTTACCTGCTCGGAACAGAAAGTGCTGCATATACGGGATTTCTTCCAGAAGCCATTGTTCTGGATGAATATGTGCGCAGGGAATTGTATCTTCTGCCGGAAGCATGGAAATTTTTTGAAGCTTTTGAAAGCTATGAGGGAAATCAGGCGCAGGAATATGATGTGACGGGAAAGATTTATAAGGCAGTAAAGGAGAACATTCCTTGATTTGTTCAGGGAATGTTCTATTTCTATAGAGGGAGAATATATGGAAACGAAAAAGAAAAATGAGAAATTCCGGATCATTTTCCGATTTCTGAAGGGAAATATTCGGTTCTTTGTTGGGACACTTGTATTTTCGATATTGTTTACCGCCTGTAATGCGCTGATTCCACAGATCGTAAAATACACGGCAGACCATATTCTGGTGATGGACGGAATTCCAGAAGGCCTGGATGTACGGCAGACATTGCTGCTTGCAGCTCTTCTGGTGGCAGCATCGGCAGTTCTTTCAGGGGTCCTTAATTATCTGAGTAAAATGTGCCTTTCAAAAGGCTCTGAGAATTTTCTGAAATCCATCCGTGATACTTTGTATCATCATGTCCAGCATCTGCCATTTTCCTGGCATGTGAAGCATCAGACTGGGGAGATCATCCAGAGATGCACCTCTGATGTGGAGGTGATCCGCACCTTTGTGTGCAGACAGCTGCCAGAGGTATTTCGGATCTGCTTTCTTATTGTGCTGTATCTTGGAATCATGTTTTCTATGAATGTACAGGTAACCTTGGCGGCGGCAGTCTTTTTCCCGGTTATCATCGGTTATTCCTGTTATTTTTATTCCAGGATCGGGAAGCGGTTTCAGGATGCAGATGAGGCTGAAGGGGCACTTTCCAGTACGGTTCAGGAGAATCTCACTGGTGTTCGTGTGGTACGTGCGTTTGGCAGGGAAAAATACGAGATTGACCGTTTCGACCAGAAGAATAACGCGTACTCTGACTTGTGGGTATATCTTGGAAAGCTGATGAGTGTTTATTGGGCGTCGGGAGATCTGATCACCAATCTTCAGGTGCTGACCGTTATGGTAATGGGTGTGATCTTCGCCGTACAGGGACGGATCACACTGGGAGAATTTATGGCTTTTATTTCCTATAATGCGTCACTGACCTGGCCGGTGAGAAGTCTGGGAAGGATTATCTCGGACATGAGTAAAGCTGGCGTTTCCATGGAACGTGTGGCTTATATTCTGCAGGCCAGGGAAGAGGACTTTGACGAAAATAAGGGCTACGAAGAAGAGGACTGTACAGGAAAGAAAAAGCCGGCGGTGGATGGTGATATCTGCTTTCAGAACGTTTCTTTTGCTTATTCCCCGGAGCATCCGGTTCTGCACAATATCAATTTTACCATCCCGGCAGGAAGTACTTTTGCAATTCTTGGTACGACCGGAAGCGGAAAATCCACTCTGGTCCATTTACTGAACCGGTTGTATGATCTGCCGGAAAATTGCGGAACGATTACCATTGGCGGCACAGATATCCGGGAGATTGACCGACAGTATCTGCGGCAAAATATAGGAATGGTATTGCAGGAGCCATTCCTGTTTTCCAGAACCATCCGTGAAAATATCGGAATCACCAGGGAAAAGCTGCGAGATGAGGAGATTCGCCATGCGGCAGGGATTGCCTGTGTAGATGAGGCAATCGGGCATTTTGCAGACGGATATGATACCATTGTGGGAGAACGGGGTGTAACCTTATCCGGTGGACAGAAGCAGAGGGTGGCAATCGCCAGAATGCTGATGAAGGAGGCACCGATCCTGGTATTTGATGATTCCCTTTCAGCCGTGGATACGGAGACTGATAATAAGATCCGTAAACAACTGAAAAAAGAGATGGAGAAAGCAACTGTGATCATGATTTCCCATCGGATTACGTCTCTTATGCAGGCAGACTGTATTCTGGTAATGGACAAAGGGGAAATCCAGCAGATGGGTACCCATGAGGAACTGATCCATCAGGAAGGCCCGTATAAGGATATTTATGAGATACAGATGAACAGCGATATCCGCCTCATGGAAGGAGGGACAGCATGCAGATAGAAGAAAAAGAATATACGAAATCCATTGATTTTTCCATCTGGAAAAAGATTTTCCCGTTTCTCGCCCCACGGAAAAATGTTCTGGTCATGGTGGTGGTAATGAATCTGCTCTGTTCAGCCGTGGATATTATCATGCCCTTGTTTCAGCGGCAGGCAATTGCTTCCTTTATTTCCAGGAATACGCTGGAAGGGCTTGGTGGATTTATCTGTCTTTACATAGCGGTGATCGTTTTCCAGATGTGGACGGTCATTTGTTTTACCAGAGGCTGTATGAAAATTGACGTAGAGACAGGGCGGGATATGAAAAGAGCCTTGTTCGTCCATCTGCAGAAGCTGTCATTTTCCTATTATAATACAACTCCAGTTGGATATATTTTGTCCAGGGTGATGAATGACGTGGCAAAGATTACTGAATTGGTTGCCTGGGATGTGATCGATATGCTGTGGGCAATCTGCTATGTGCTTGGGGTATTTGTGGCAATGCTGTTTCTTAACTGGAAGCTGGCACTTGTGATCATGCTGATCGTTCCGGCCATTGCCGTGCTTACCTGGTATTTCCAGAATAAGATCCTTACATGGAACCGGCAGGTGCGGAAAATCAATTCCAAGATCACAAGCGGTTATAACGAAGGAATCATGGGTGCGAAAACAGTGAAATCCCTGGTGGTGGAGGACAAAAATTTCCGTGAATTTCAGGCTGTGACAGAGGAAATGCGAAGTGCCTCCATTAAGGCTGCCAGACTGAATGCCATTTATGTGCCGATGGTGGTGTTCTTTGGCTCACTTGCAACTGCCCTTGTACTGGACAGAGGTGGAGTCATGGTTCTGAATGGAGCTCTGGATATTGGAACCCTTGCCGCTTTTACGGCTTATGCAGTAGGTATTTTTGAACCGATCCAGAGACTTGCCGGAATTTTGTCTGAGTGCATTTCAGCCCAGGCAAATATCGAGCGTGTGACTTCGCTTCTGGAGGAAGAACCGCAGGTAGTGGATTCCCCGGAAGTGCTGGAAAAGTATGGGGATTTCTTTCATCCCCATAAGGAGAACTGGGAGGCGGTCAAAGGTGATATTGAATTTGAAAATGTATCATTCCAGTATCCGGATGGAAAAGAAGAGGTGCTAAGTAATTTCAGTCTGAAAATTCCGGCAGGAACCAATGTGGCTATTGTAGGAGAGACTGGTGCAGGGAAAAGTACCCTGGTTAATCTGGCCTGTCGTTTTTTTGAACCTACGAAGGGGCGTATTCTGATCGATGGCAGGGATTACCGGGAGCGAAGCCAGCTGTGGCTGCACAGCAATATCGGTTATGTGCTTCAGAATCCCCATCTGTTTTCCGGAACGGTAATGGAAAATATCCGCTATGGAAGGCTGGATGCTACAGATGAGGAGGTAAAAGCTGCTGCAAAGGCAGTTCACGCAGATGAAGTGGCAATGAAGCTGGACAAAGGTTACGACAGTGATGTGGGAGAGGGCGGTGACCGTCTTTCCACTGGAGAAAAGCAGCTGTTATCCTTTGCCCGCGCGGTACTGGCTGATCCGGCTATTTTTGTCCTGGACGAGGCAACCTCCTCTATTGATACCAAGACGGAGCAGCTGATCCAGCAGGCAACGGATAAGCTTTTGAAGGGAAGAACTTCATTTCTGATCGCCCATAGGTTATCCACAATCCGCAATGCTGACCTGATCCTGGTCGTCCGGGATGGAAAAATCGTGGAGCAGGGAAAACATCTGGAGCTTCTTAACGAAAAAGGGTATTATTACCAGCTGGTAAGACAGCAGTTTGCAGACGAAGAAGAGCGGAAGGTGCTGGAGCGTGTTTGAAAAATCATTCCTGCAATCTGCAAGCCCCTACTTCGCGGTATATTTTGTATCACCACGAAAAACATTTGTCTGCCAGCGAGAAAAATAATGCATAGAAATTGTATAATTATACTTGACTTCCAAAAACTTTGGTAGTAAAATGACTTCAGTTCGTTAAACAACTAAATTTCAAAAAGGATCAAATTCCTTGAAGGGAATAAGTAGAAGCAGAGATACCTTGTCTACAGAGAACTGCGTTGGTGGGAAGCAGTGTCAGGCCTGTTTTGAAGATCATCCCCGAGAAGGGAAGCCGAACGCTTTTCTGAGGAAGCAGCTGCTGGTGACAGAGCAGACTGTAAAGTGTCAAGTAGGTTTCCACGGTTGTTCCCCGTTATCGGAATCGCGTATGTCGGTACGTTGTCTTTTCGTACTTGTTTCAAAGGAGAAACAGGGTGGTTGCGGTCTATTATGGTCCGTCCCTAGCTCAGGGGCGGACCTTTTCTATGCTTCCGTATCACGAAAGACGAAAACCTGACAAGTAACCCAAAGGAGGAGAGAGCATGAAAGTCTTCAAAAAAATCATGAATGCAGTGGCAGCAGTAGAAAATATCATTCTTGTTGTATCTACCCTGCTGATACTGGTCCTGACTGTGGGAAACGTATTTTCCCGTAAAGTCATCCATCGTTCCTGGTCCTTTACCGAGGAACTTGTGGTTGCAGTCTTTGTACTGATCACTTTAATGGCTGCAGCACTTGCATGTAGAGAAGGAGAGCTGGTCAACCTGTCACTTGTTACAGACCGTCTCCCGGAGAAACTGAAAAAACCATCTGTTATCCTTACCACTGTACTTTGCATTATTTTTACAGCCATCTTATTCTGGTTTGGCATGGAAAAAGTAATCACACAGCTGGAAAACGGAAAACGTACCTTCGTGCTGAACTGGCCGGAGTGGATTTTCTGGTCCTTTGTACCGATCGGATCTGGATGCATGATTTTGCATTTTATTGAATACTGTCTTGATTATTGTACTGGAAATATTAAAAAGGAGGATAAATAAATGATAAGTGCAGTTCTTTTTATCTCATTTTTTATTTTCCTGATCATGGGTGTTCCCATTGCAATCTGTCTGGGACTTTCTTCCGTATGTGCGATCCTGTACTCCGGAACATCCCTTACTATCGTTGCAACCAACATGTATGCCGGAATCAGTAAATTCCTGCTCCTGGCTATCCCGTTTTTCGTACTTTCCGGAAATATCATGGCAAAAGCCGGAATTTCCAAAAGACTTGTAAAATTCGTAGATACCTGTGTGGGACATAGAAGAGGTGGTATCGCTATCGTATGCGTTATCGTAGCCTGCTTCTTCGGTGCCATTTCCGGATCCGGCCCTGCTACTGTAGCAGCGCTTGGTGCAGTTCTGGTACCTGCAATGGTAGAAAGAGGAGGCTTCAGTGCTCCGTTCTCCACGGCACTTATGGCGACGTCAAGTTCCATCGCCATTGTCATACCACCTAGTATTGCATTCGTTGTATATGCTTCCATCACTGGCGTATCCATCGCAGATATGTTCATGGCAGGTATTGTACCTGGAATTCTCATGGGTGTTGCCCTTGTGATCGTGGTTATGGTAGAAGCCAGAAGAAAAGGTATCCAGCCGGCACAGAAGAAAGCCACTGCAAAAGAACGCTGGGATGCATTTAAAGATGCATTCTGGGGATTTTTGATGCCGATAATCATTCTTGGCGGTATTTACGGCGGTATCTTTACACCTACCGAGGCAGCAGCTGTATCCGTTGTATATGGTCTCTTTGTAGGTATGGTGATCTACCGTGAGGTAAAACTGAAAGATCTGTTTGACCTTTGTGTGGATTCTGCAAAAACAACCGGTGGAATCATGCTGATCGTAGCATGTGCTTCCCTGTTTTCCTATGTATGTACCAAATTTGGTATTGCAGATGCAGCTTCTGAATTACTTGGAAGTATTGCACATAACCAGTTTACCTTCCTTCTGATCGTAAACATTATTTTCCTGATCGCAGGCTGCTTCATTGATGCAAACTCTGCAATGTACATTTTCATTCCGGTAATGCTTCCGGTATGCAAAGCACTTGGATATGATGTGGTTGCATTTGGTGTTATGGCAACTGTAAACCTTGCAATCGGACAGGTAACTCCTCCTGTTGGTGTCAATCTGTTTGTTGCCATCGGAATCAAGATCAAAAAAGGTATGGAGGTTACCCTTCAGGAGATTTCCAAAGCGGTTATGCCAATGCTGGCAGCTTGTATCGCAGTTCTTCTTGTTGTAACCTACATTCCGGTTACTTCAACAGCCCTTCCAAGAGCTCTTGCAAAGAACGGTTCTTATTCTGGTGACCCGGGAAGCGACAGCAGTTCTACAGCTGCTTCTGAAGCAGGAAACGAGGAGCATTCCTTTAATGAGATCGCAGATTACAGCGACCTTGGCTGGGAAGAAACTACCTGGAACTTTGCATGCTCCACAACAGAAACCTCTACCTGGGCAGACGGCGGACGTAAGTTCGGTGAGCTGATGGAAAAAGCAACAGGTGGAAAAGTAAAAGTAAACGTATATGCAGCAGATCAGCTGACAAATGGAAACCAGTCCGAGGGAATCCAGGCATTGATGAATGGAGACCCGGTACAGATTTCCATGCATTCCAACCTGATCTATTCTGCATTTGACCCAAGATTTAATGTAGTATCCCTGCCGTTCATCTATGATTCTGTGGAAGATGCAGATGCCAAGTTTGACGGCGCGGCAGGCGATAAGATGAAAGAAATCCTCAGTGAATATGGACTGCACTGTATGGGAATTGCCGAAAACGGTTTCCGCGAGCTTACCAACAGTGTCCGCGAAGTAAAATCTGTGGATGATATGAAAAACCTGAAGATCCGTGTTGCAGGTTCCAACCTTCTTATGGAATGCTATAAGAGATGGGGCGCAGATGCAACCAACATGAACTGGTCCGAGACCTATACGGCGCTTCAGCAGAATACGGTTGAGGGACAGGAGAATCCGCTTCCTGCAATTGATGCAGCCAGCGTACAGGAAGTTCAGCCATATTGCTCCATGTGGGATGCAATCTATGACTGTCTGTTCTTCTGCATCAATCAGGAAATCTATGACGGACTGACATCTGAGCAGCAGGCTGTTGTAGACGAAGCAGGTCAGAAAGCGGTAGAGTATGAGCGTTACATCAACCGTTCTGGTGATGAAGAGATCATGAGCCGCTGGGAAGAGAAAAATGGTGTTACTTTCACAAAGAAAGAAGATATGGATATTGATTCTTTCAAAGAAGCTGTTGATGGTGTAGATGAGTGGTTCATCGAAGAACTGAAATCCCAGGGATATGATGACGCAGAGGAACTGGTAGAGGCATTTACCGGAATCGGCGATTACAGCGACCTTGGCTGGGAAGAGACCACCTGGAACTTTGCATGCTCCACAACAGAAACTTCCACCTGGGCAGAAGGTGGACGTAAGTTCGGCGAGCTGATGGAAAAAGCAACAGGCGGAAAAGTAAAGGTAAATGTATATGCAGCAGACCAGCTGACAAATGGAAACCAGTCTGAAGGAATCCAGGCACTGATGAACGGAGACCCGGTACAGATTTCCATGCATTCCAACCTGATCTATTCTGCATTTGACCCGAGATTTAATGTAGTATCCCTGCCGTTTATCTATGATTCTGTGGAAGATGCAGATGCCAAGTTTGACGGCGCGGCAGGCGATAAGATGAAAGAAATCCTCGGTGAATACGGACTGCACTGCATGGGTATTGCCGAAAATGGTTTCCGTGAGCTTACCAACAGTGTCCGCGAAGTAAAATCTGTGGATGATATGAAAAACCTGAAGATCCGTGTTGCAGGTTCCAACCTTCTTATGGAATGCTATAAGAGATGGGGCGCAGATGCAACAAACATGAACTGGTCCGAGACCTATACCGCGCTTCAGCAGAACACCGTTGAGGGTGAGGAAAATCCTCTTCCAGCAATCGATGCAGCCAGCGTACAGGAGGTTCAGCCATATTGCTCCATGTGGGATGCAATCTATGACTGTCTGTTCTTCTGTATTAACCAGGATGTTTATGACGGACTGACCGAAGAGCAGCAGGCGGTTGTAGACAAAGCCGGAAGAATGGCAGTTGAATACCAGCGTTACATCAACCGCTCCGGTGATACAGAAATCATGAACCGCTGGGAAGAGAAAAACGGCGTAACCTTTACAGCGAAAGAGGATATGGATATTGATTCCTTCAAGGAGGCTGTAGACGGTGTAGATCAGTGGTTTGTAGAAGAACTGAAAAACCAGGGCTATGACGACGGTCAGGAACTGGTAGACGTTTTTAAATAAGTTATACAGCACCATAAATGAAACACCTCATAGGATGCGAAGAAATGCATCTTATGAGGTGTTTTTTCGCAAATATTCTAGAGCGTGTTTGAAAAATCATTCCTGCAATCTGCACACCCAACTTGGCGGTATATTTGTCCTCTTTCAGTGGTGTAGTCCGAGTCTGCGAATTATGAAGCTGTCTGATGAAAGTGTGTAGAAAAAAGTTATAGAAGTCCAACAATTCTTAAGGAGCACCATACCAGTAACAATGCCATAACTCCATTCATCAGCTTATAATGTCCGTTGTAAAATCTTTTCAGGGTATTTCCGGCAAAGGCCCAGATCAGATTCCCAAGGGCGCCAAGAAACATAAGGTACACAGCAAAGCAAAAAAGTACAGGTGCATTGGTTTCGTATGGAAGAATATACGAAGAAAACATGGTCAGGCCATAGATGATGATTTTCACATTTACCAGCTGCAGGAAAAAGCCCATGATCCATGTGGGCTTTTTATTTGCGGTATGTTCAGATGGCGGGAGTCTTCGCCAGGTCTGCCAGGCCAGATAAAGCACGTAGGCGGCGCCGAGATATTTCATAACCGGCTGGATTCCGGGAATGATTTTCCCCAGAGTGCTGCAAAACAATCCGGACAGGCACATCAGGGTAAGGGAACCGCTCCAGATCCCGGTCATAAACCGGAGGTTTCCGGAAATGCCATATTTGCTTGCTGTGGAAAGCAGCAGAATGTTGTTGGGTCCTGGTGACCATACAGTCAGGATGGCAGAAAGTGTCATTTCGATAAAAACGGATAAGGGCAAGAGATAATCCTCCTTTATAATAAACTCGTAACAGTTCGGAGTTTATCGATTTTTGTACATGGCAGCGTCTGCGTAAACACGCTCTAGTATGATAGCACGAAAATAATAGCTTGTATATACGAAAGTGCAAGGCTGCCTGTGGATAGTAATCCAATGCAAGCACTATTTGGTTAAATATTTGTAAAATTCATGCAAAATAGGAATAACTATGCTATAATACAGAAAAAATAGAGACAAAAGGAAAAAAATCATTTTTTTAGCTGCGCTATAGGAGTAGATAAAGCAGCGAAAAGATAATCATATAGGCGAGGAGGATTTGGTAATGTTAAAAACCTGGATACCAGAAGAAATTCCTGAAAAAGAAGAATTGAAAAAGCGAATCAAAGAGGCAGGAGAGAAATTGTACCAGCAGCAGATGAAGCTGAAAGAGCATAAACTGCCAGTGCTTGTATTATTTGAAGGCTGGGGTGCTTCGGGTAAGGGAAGTACCATTGGAAGAGTGATCAAATACATTGACCCGCGTTTCTTTAAGGTGGCAACCATGTCGAAGCCTACAGAAGATGATCTGCGCCGACCGTTTTTGTACCGGTATTTTAAAGAAATTCCAGAAGCGGGTAAATTTACCTTCCTGGATTCCGGCTGGATGGAGCAGACCTGCAAGGACTGTCTGGGTGGTCTGGAAGAAGAAGCGTATCTCCAGAGGATTGACAGTATTAGGCGTTTTGAGCGGCAGTTGACCGATAATGGTTATCTGGTACTGAAATTTTTCATGCAGATTGATAAAAAAGAACAGACGAAACGTATGGAAAATCTGAATAAAGAGCATGACACCAGGTGGCGTGTGGATGAATTCGACAAATGGCAGAATGAGCATTATAAACGTTGTCAGAAGATTTTTGACAGATACCTTACAGACACCAACAGCTCAATTGCCCCGTGGTATATCGTGGACGCGAAGGAGCGCAGCTGGGCAGAACTGCAGGTACTTGAGACAATGGTTAACAATATTGAGGTAGCTCTGCAGAACAGCGCGCATAGTGCCCCACTTCTTCCTAATGTTTTTCCTCTTGTAAAAATGCCCAGGCTTTCTGAAATAGAGCTGGCAGATAAAATAATCGAAGAAGAGGAATATAAGAAGGAATTAAAGCATCTTCAGAAGAAACTGGGAGAACTCCACAACCGTCTTTACCGCAAACGTGTGCCTGTGATCATTACCTATGAAGGCTGGGACGCAGCGGGAAAGGGTGGCAACATCAAGCGAATTACAGAGGCACTGGATCCCCGTGGTTTTGAAGTCCATCCGATTGCCAGCCCGGAGCCTCATGAGAAAGCCCGCCATTACCTCTGGCGTTTCTGGACCAGACTACCTAAGGACGGTCATATCGCTATTTTTGACCGGACCTGGTATGGCCGTGTTATGGTAGAACGCCTGGAAGGTTTCTGTAGTGAAAATGACTGGAAACGTGCGTACAATGAGATCAATGAATTCGAAAAAGAATTGTCTGACTGGGGCGCTGTGATCATCAAATTCTGGGTTCAGATTGACAAGGACACTCAGCTTGCCCGTTTTACAGATCGTCAGAATAATCCGGAAAAGCAGTGGAAGATTACAGATGAAGACTGGCGCAACAGAGAAAAGTGGGACGCATACGAGGGCGCCGTCAATGAAATGCTGTCAAAGACCAGTACGGCGTATGCGCCGTGGCATATTCTGGAATCGGTGGATAAGAAGTATGCGCGGATTAAGGCGCTGAAGATCGTGATCAGGGAGTTGGAGAAGGCGCTGGAGTAAAACGCCTTGTGATAAATGATATTGCTATTTAATATGCTGAGAAACCGCGGTTCTAACCAGTTGTCGATAACCAGCGGTTTGGCAATGTATATTCACGTAGCCGTGCATTTCAGGAGCGGTTTTAGTGGAGGCGAGATCCATGACTTACGGAGACTTGACGCGAAGGCTCTCCTGAGCGTCTTAGTCGTAGTTAGTCATTAGCTTGCCGGAACGTTGCTCCGCACGGCGGTGAATATACATTGCCAGACTGCGTCCGGGAATCGACCCCCAGCACATTAAACAGCAAAACAGAGGGAATATCACGCCCGCAGATAATTCCGCATAACCTTCAGCGCATTCTTTTCCAGCCGGCTGACCTGTGCCTGGGAAATACCAATTTCCTCGGCTACCTCCATCTGGGTCTTACCCTCATAGAAACGCAGATCAATAATATGCCGCTCCCGCTTATTCAGCCGGTTGATCGCCTCCCTGAGAGAAAGATTCTCCACCCATGTCTCCTCCTTATTCTTCTTATCACTGATCTGATCCATCACATAAAGGGTATCTCCGCCTTCCGTGTAGACAGGTTCAAAAAGACTGACCGGGTTCTGGATGGCATCCATGGCATAGACGATCATTTCCTTTTCAATGCCGATCTCACTGGCAATTTCCGCAATTGTTGGTTCTCTTAAGTTTGTTTTCATGTAAGTTTCTTTCGCATAAATAGCCCGGTAAGCAATATCACGGAGAGAACGGCTTACCCGGATGCTGTTGTTATCCCTGAGATAGCGGCGGATCTCGCCAATGATCATAGGTACTGCGTAAGTGGAAAATTTCACATTTAATGTAGTGTCAAAATTGTCAATTGCTTTTATAAGGCCAATGCAGCCAATCTGAAAAAGGTCATCCATATTTTCATTACTGCTGGAAAAACGTTTGATCACGCTTAGAACCAGCCGCAGATTTCCTTTGATGTAAAGTTCACGGGCTTCTTCGTCACCCTGCTTGATCCTGCGAAAAAGCTCCTCTTTTTCTTCTGCTTTTAATACCGGAAGCTTCGATGTATTAACTCCGCAAATTTCAACTTTGTTAAGTGCCATTTTGTGAATCCTCCTTTTGTGCATAAGCAATCAAATGATGTAATAAAATGATTCTCATGCTGGAGGATAAATATTCTTTTTTCGGGAAAATTAAAAAAATAATGCCCCTTGACAATTTACTATGAAAGTCCTGTGCGGCAGCCATGAATTCACCATGCTTGCATGGTGGATTTATGGATATCGCACAGGCTAGACTGTATGAGTAAGTAGGGCGATAGCCCGGATTACGAATACAGTCGGCGATTGTGGGAGCGCCAAGGGGCGCGGAACAATCGACTTTCATTCATGGTGATGTCTGCGTAAGCAGACATGTCCGTTTACTATGAAAGTCCTGTGCAGCAGCCATGTCCGTTTAGTTTAATCCTTTTTGCAGCAATGCTTTTCGTCAATTTCCACCAGGATAATATCATCCCCGATCTGACGGATACAGTTCCAAGGAATGATATATTCGCTGTTTGCGCCCCAGAAACAGAAGCAGAAGCTCCCGGGACCTGGAACTATAAGGGCTGTGATACAGCCGGTTTCACAGTTGAATTCCACATCTACCGGGCAGCCAAGGGTGCGGCAGGTACAGATATTGATCACTTCTTTTTGTTTTAATTCGCAGATACGCATGAAAAATACCTGTTTTTTATGAGATTATGCAAAAATTCTGAAAATATTCATAGAGTTTATTGACACACTTTCTGGTGTTAAAGTATAATAAAAAAAGAAATTCAGTCCGTTTTATTACGCTTGAGGGGTACCACAAGGAAGGGGAATAAATGATATGAGATGTCCATATTGTAATCAGGATAATACAAGGGTAGTAGATTCCAGACCGGTAGAAGAGACGAATTCCATAAGGCGCAGACGTATGTGTGATTCCTGCGGAAGGAGATTTACTACCTATGAAAATGTAGAAACGATTCCGCTGACCGTGATCAAGAAGAATTTAAACAGAGAACAATATGACCGGAATAAACTGATCAATGGAGTGCGCCGTGCCTGCTACAAGCGTCCTATTGCCAGTGACAAGCTAGAAGCTATGATCGATACTATAGAAGGTGATATACTTAGTACAGAGGACAAGGAAATCTCCAGCACTAAGATTGGAGAGATTGTCATGAGCCATTTGAAGGATCTGGACTCGGTTGCATATGTGCGTTTTGCATCTGTGTACCGGGAATTTAAGGATGTGAGCACTTTTATGGATGAACTGAAGAAATTTTTAAACTGAGAGATTTCCAGCTTTAAACAAAGAAAACTCCCCGTCGTAATGCGGGGAGTTTTTTGCGGGCAGAGAAGCCTGCAAAGTAAGATCCTTTTTATAATTATCGCCAATGAAAAGTAGCCATTCCGTAAATATAGATAAATGCAACTACTCCTGGAAGCACAAACCGGAAAAATGGTTTCATCCAGGCCTGAATTTTAAGTCCTTTGCCTGTATTGGCCTCTTTGAGGAAGTTTTCCCATCCCCAGCCAAATTTATTACAGCAGAACAGGGCTAGAATAAGGGAGCCAAGAGGCAGCACATTGTTGGAGACAATGAAATCCCAGAAATCCAGCCACGTTGTACCTGCTGCGAATGGCTGGAAATGAAGTACGCTGTAGCCAAGTGCAGTAGTAAGGGCCAGAAGAAAAATACCAGTGCCACAGATCAGACTTCCTTTTGGACGGGACCAGCCTGTAAGCTCACGGACCATGGCAAGGATGTTTTCGCATACTCCAAGAACTGTTGACAGAGCTGCAAATACCATAAACAAAAAGAACAGGGAACCCCAGATCCGTCCTCCTGGCATATTGTTGAAAACAGCAGCCATGGTATCAAACAGAAGGCTTGGTCCGGCGGTTACTTCCAGATCATAGGTAAAGCAGGCTGGGAAAATAATGATCCCTGCCAGGATGGCAACAAGGGTATCAAGGGTAATGACATGAACTGCCTCGCCCATTAAGGAACGCTCCTTGCCAATGTAGCTGCCGAAAATGGCCATGCCGCCCATACCGGTTGATAAAGTGAAGAATGCCTGGTTCATAGCGCCAACAACTACGGAACCATTGATCTTGGAAAAATCCGGTTTGAGGTAAAATTGCATTCCCTTTGCGGCACCGCCAAGGAGAAGGCTATGTACAGCCAGTGCAAACATCAGTACCAGTAATGCTGACATCATATACTTGGTGACCCGTTCCAGTCCTCCCTGAAGATTAAAGGAGAGAATGAAAAAGGCGATAACAAGTGTGATCAAAAGAAATAATACATTTACAGATGGGGATGCTATCATGGATGCAAAGCCAAGTGTAGCGTTATTGCCGGTGAGAAAGCGGACAAAATAATAGATGATCCATCCGCATACTACGGTGTAAAAAGCCATCAGTGCAATATTGCCGATGAGGCAGAACCAGCCGAAAATCCCCCATTTCTGGCCAGGCTTTTCCAATTTGCGGTACATAAAAAGGGGGCTGACCTGTGCAGCTCTTCCAATGGAAAATTCAAGGACAAGAGCAGGAATGCCCAGAATGACAAGACAAAGGATGTAGACCAGCATAAAGCTTCCGCCTCCATTCTGGCCGCACATCCATGGAAATTTCCATACATTTCCACAGCCAATGGCACAGCCTGCAGAAAGCATGATAAAGCCTAAACGGCTTCCAAGTTGTTCACGTTTCATAAGAAAATAGTTCCTTCCGTAGTTATAATGCCTGCAAAAAGCAGTATATCGATAACGGTTATTATACAGTATTTACAGAATTCTGAAAAGAGGTTATTCAAAATAAAAAGGACAAACCCAAATGAGCTTGTCCTTTTTGTATAATTTCAACAATTCAGAATTCGAAATGCTAAATTAGCAGATACCCTGAGCTTTCATAGCATCTACAACTTTCTCGAATCCAGCGATGTTAGCACCAGCAACATAGTTGTCTTCCATGCCGTAACGCTTAGCTGCATCATCAGCTTTGTGGAAGATGTCTACCATGATTCCGTGAAGCTTCTCATCAACTTCCTCTGCAGTCCAGGAAAGTCTCATGGAGTTCTGGCTCATCTCAAGAGCAGAAGTAGCAACACCACCAGCGTTAGCTGCTTTACCAGGCATGAACAGGACACCGTTCTCCTGCAGGTAAGTTGTAGCATCAAGAGTAGTAGGCATGTTAGCACCTTCAACTACATATTTGCAGCCGTTTGCAACAAGTGTCTTAGCACCATCAAGTGCAAGCTCATTCTGGGTAGCACATGGAAGGTAAACATCACATTTAATGTTCCAGATTCCGGTACCCTCTGTATAAGTAGCACCCTCAACGCGATCAGCGTACTCTTTGATACGTCCACGTTTTACTTCTTTGATATCCTTTACGATGTCAAGCTTGATTCCCTCTGGATCATATACATATCCGTTGGAGTCACACATAGCAACAACCTTGCCGCCAAGCTGCTGTGCTTTCTCAACTGCGTAGATAGCAACATTTCCGGATCCTGTTACGATGAAGGTCTTTCCATCGATAGAATCATTATGTGCTTTCATGATCTCGTCAAGCATGTAAACAACACCATATCCGGTAGCCTGTGTACGGATCAGGGATCCACCATAGGTAAGTCCTTTACCTGTAAGAACACCCTCATATAATCCGCGGATTCTCTTGTACTGTCCGAATAAATAACCGATTTCACGTCCGCCTACACCGATATCTCCAGCAGGAACATCAGTATCAGCACCGATATATTTGGAGAGCTCTGTCATAAAGCTCTGGCAGAATGCCATAACCTCTCTGTCAGATTTGCCCTTCGGGTCAAAGTTGGAACCACCTTTACCACCACCGATCGGAAGTCCGGTAAGGGAGTTCTTAAATGTCTGCTCAAAGCCAAGGAATTTTAAGATACCCTGGTTTACTGATGGATGGAAACGAAGACCACCCTTGTAAGGTCCGATAGCACTGTTGAACTGTACACGATAGCCCTTGTTAACCTGAACAACACCCTTATCATCTACCCACGGAACACGGAAGGAAATGATTCTTTCCGGCTCAACAAGACGTTCCAGAAGGGACATGCTGCGGTATTCTTCTTCATTTTTGTCGATTACGACCTTCAGGGAATCCAGAACTTCTTTTACTGCCTGATGGAACTCCGGCTCGCCAGGATTCTGTGCTACGACTCTTTCATATACTTCTTCAGTGTAAGACATTGTAATTCCTCCTCATCCTGAGTAAAATTTTTTCAACGACGCTATTATACACTAAAGTGTTAAAAAAGAAAAGAGTTTTTTTCGGATTTCCAAAAATTTCATAGGGGCTTGCGAAAATCTGCCAAATATGAGATGATAGATGACAAGAAATATGTTATGCCATCACAAATATCGAGAGGAAGTCTGTTACCGGACAGGGGGCAGACAGCAGAGCTTTTTTCAGACAGGCTCTGTGGCATTCCTGATGTAGCAGACAGATCAGGCATACATAGAAAGATGAGGAGTGACAAGAATAATGAAAACATTCGAGAAATCCAGCAAACTGGACAACGTACTTTATGATGTGCGGGGACCGGTTGTGGATGAAGCAGCCAGAATGGAAGAAGATGGAATGGAGATCCTGAAGCTGAATATCGGTAACCCATATCCATTTGGTTTTTCAGCACCACAGGAGGTTATCCTGGACATGCTGAGCAATATCCGTACTTCCCAGGGGTATTCTGATTCCAAGGGAATCTTTTCCGCAAGGAAGGCAATCATGCAGTATGCACAGCTTCGTGGTATCCCAGGAGTTACCATGAGTGATATCTACACAGGTAATGGTGTCAGTGAGCTGATCAACCTTTGCATGCAGGCCCTTCTTGACAATGGGGACGAGATCCTGATCCCGGCACCGGATTATCCTTTGTGGACAGCGACAGCGACTCTGGCAGGTGGAAATGTAGTTCATTATATCTGCGATGAGCAGTCAGAGTGGTATCCGGATATTGAGGATATTAAGAGTAAGATCACAGATAAGACCAAGGCGATCGTTATCATTAACCCGAATAACCCTACAGGTGCAGTATATCCGAAGGAAATTCTGGAGCAGATCGTGCAGATCGCGCGCGAGCATGAGCTGATCATTTTCTCCGATGAGATTTATGACCGTCTGATCATGGATGGATACAAGCATACATCCATCGCTTCCCTGGCTCCGGATGTATTCTGTGTTACTTTCTCCGGACTTTCCAAGTCCCATATGATCGCAGGCTTCCGTATTGGCTGGATGATCTTAAGCGGCGCCAAGAATAAGGCGAAGGGATATATAGAGGGTATCAATATGCTTTCTTCCATGCGTCTTTGCTCCAATGTGCCGGCACAGTCTATTGTACAGACAGCCCTTGGAGGCTACCAGAGTGTAAATGAATACATTCAGCCGGGTGGAAGAGTATATGAGCAGAGAGATTTCATATATAAGGCCCTGAATGATATTCCGGGAATCAGCGCCGTGAAGCCGAAGGCTGCGTTCTACATTTTCCCGAAGATTGATACAGAGAAATTCAATATTTACAATGATGAGCAGTTTGCCCTTGATTTCCTTCATGAGAAACAGGTACTTCTGGTACCAGGCAAGGGATTCAACTGGAATTCTCCAGACCACTTCCGTGTGGTATACCTGCCGAATGTAAGACAGCTGGAGAAAGCAATGGATAAGATGAAAGATTTCCTGTCCACTTATAAGCAGCGATAAGGAAAGAAGATAAGTGGTTATGGTTTCATAAGTGAACAGTAACACAAAGATAAACACAGACAGAAAAATGTCTATAGATTTTGAAACAAGTATAATGTTATACTATATTCTACGTAGCAGATAGAATATAGCGGTCACAGATTATCCATACAGCAATATCAGATTGAGGGAGGAACGGATTATCGGACAGTTAAAAAAGAGAAAGGGGTTTTATTTGAATGGCAGGATTTAACATGAAAGTAACACCAGAAATAGAGAACCTGACGGAGATCTGTAAGGATCATTCCAGCCTGGATCTGTCTCTTTACCAGAAATATGATGTAAAGCGGGGACTCCGTGATATTAATGGTAAGGGCGTTCTGGCCGGGCTGACGCAGATTTCCAATGTGTGTGCCACAAAAGTAGTTGACGGTAAGGAAGTGCCTTGTGCGGGCAGTCTTTCTTATAGAGGATATGACATTAAGGAGCTTACCAGGGGATTTATTGAAGATGACCGATTTGGCTTTGAAGAGACCACCTATCTTTTATTATTTGGGAAACTTCCCAATCAGACAGAACTGGAAGAATTCAGTAAGCTATTGGCGAACCAGCGTTGTCTCCCCACTAATTTTGTAAGGGACGTTATCATGAAAGCTCCGTCTAAGGACATTATGAATGCCCTGTCCAGAAGTGTACTCACACTTTACTGTTATGACAAGGAGCCGGATGACATTTCCCTGCCTAATGTATTGAGACAGTGTCTGAATCTGATCAGTGTATTTCCTCTCTTGTCCGTTTACGGATATCAGGCTTATAATCATTATGTCTGCGGCAAGAGCCTTTATATTCATAATCCGAAGAAGGAGCTTTCCACAGCAGAGAATATCCTTCGCATGCTTCGCCCGGATAAGAAATATACCCATCTGGAAGCGAAGATCCTGGATCTTGCCCTGATCCTTCATATGGAGCATGGTGGTGGTAATAACTCTACATTTACTACCCATGTGGTTTCCTCTTCCGGAACAGATACCTATTCTGCCATTGCAGCGGCTCTTGGTTCCCTGAAGGGACCGAAGCACGGTGGTGCCAATATCAAGGTTGTAAGCATGTTCCAGGATCTGAAGAAGAATGTAAAGGATATTTCAGATGAAGAGGAAGTCAGAGAATACCTGAAGAAGCTTCTTCATAAAGAAGCCTTTGACAAAAGAGGTCTTATATATGGTATGGGACATGCCATATATTCTGTTTCTGACCCGAGAGCCCAGGTCCTTAAGGGATTTGTGGAGACTCTGGCGAAGGAAAAGGGCCGTATGAAAGAATACAATCTTTACGCAATGGTAGAGAAGATGGCACCAGAGGTAATCGCCGAGGAACGCCATATTTACAAAGGTGTCAGCGCCAATGTGGATTTTTACAGTGGCTTTGTTTACAGCATGCTGGATCTGCCCCTTGAGCTGTACACCCCGATATTTGCAGTGGCACGTATTGTGGGCTGGAGTGCGCACCGTATGGAAGAGCTGATCAATACAGATAAGATCATCCGTCCGGCTTATAAGAATGTGCTTGCTCCGGCAGCATATGTACCGCTTAAGGAGCGTGAATAAAATGACAGTACAGACATCCTCTTCCCTGGTCCTGGAGGGCGGTGGAAGCAGAGGAGTATTTACAGCTGGGGTACTGGATTTTCTTATGGAGCAGCAGGTGAAATTCCCATATGTTGTAGGGGTTTCTGCAGGCTCCTGTAATGCCCTCGATTATGTTTCCTGGCAGCCTGGGCGCACCAGGGACTGTATGATCATAGAAGATAAAAAGAACAGTTATATTGGTACGAAGGAAGCCCTTAAGAAGCATCAGCTCTTTGATATGGATATGCTGTTTGATAAATATCCCAATGAATTATTTCCATTTGATTTTGATACTTTTTTCCAGTCTGAAGCTGAGTGTGAAATGGTGGTAACCAATTGCCTTACCGGAGATGCCGAATATATGACTGAGAAGCATGACAGGAAGCGTCTGATGGATATCGGACGTGCTTCTTCCAGCATTCCCATTGCCAGCCCTATGGTGGAGATTGATGGGGTTCCCTATCTGGATGGGGGGATTGCGGATTCCATTCCGCTGATCCATGCAATGGAGAAGGGATACCGTAAGAATGTAGTGATCCTCACCAGGAATAAAGGCTACCGTAAGAAAAAGCCTGGAAAGAGCACTCCTCTTTACGTGGCTGCATTCCGTCATTATCCGGAATTTTTGAATACTCTGTACAATCGTTACCGCAACTATAACCGGACTCTTGAGCTTCTGGAAAAATGGGAGCAGGAGGGACATATTTTCGTCATCCGTCCGGAAGAGCCTACAGTGGGACGTGCTGAGGCAGATAAAGAGAAGCTGATGGAGTTCTATCAGCATGGCTACGATGTAATGAAGGATCATTATGAAGAGTTAGTGGCTTATTTGAATTCTTAAGTTAAAGGATGTAACAGAATGTTTGAACGCTTTTTTCCAGATGAGTATCTGGATTCAGCATATGTAGTAAATTATGAAAAGTTATACCAGGAGGGATACAGGGGGATTTTGTTTGATATAGACAATACCCTGGTTCCTCATGGAGCACCGGCAGATGAAGAAGCCATCCGGCTTTTTAGGAAGCTTCGGGATATTGGTTTTTCCTGTTGCCTGGTGTCCAACAACAAGAAAAAAAGGGTAGAACCTTTTGCCACTTCCGTAGGCGCCCAGTTTATTGAAATGGCTGCCAAGCCATCCAGAAAAGGCTACGAACGGGCTATGAAGCGGCTTGGAACAAACAAAGGGAATACGGTCTTTATCGGAGACCAGCTTTTTACCGATATATGGGGGGCTAAGAATGCCGGTCTTCGCAATATTCTGGTAAAGCCGATCAATCCCAAGGAAGAGATCCAGATCGTTCTGAAGCGTTATCTGGAGAAAATCGTATTACATTTTTATACCAAGGAGGAGAGGAATTCATGAACCATATTGTGGTTATCGGATTTATGGGTTCTGGCAAGACAAGAGTGGGGAAACGTCTGTCCAGTGACCTGGGACTGACATTTGTAGATGTGGACAAAGTAATCGTTAAGAAGATGAATATGTCTGTGAAAGAGATTTTCCAGAGATTTGGAGAGCCATATTACCGTGCATTGGAGACTATGACTGTAAAAGCACTGATCGATGACAAGGAAAGAAAAGTAATTTCCCTTGGCGCCGGTCTTCCAATCCAGGAACAGAATGAGAAATATATCAAGCAGCTGGGCACCGTTGTTTACCTGAAAGGATCCGCAGAGACTTTCCGTAAGAGGCTGGAAGGCAATAGCAACCCGCTTCTGGAAGGGGAGAACCAGGATGAGAAGATCAAGAAGCTTTTGAAACAGAGAGACCCGGTTTACCACAAATTCGCAGATATTGAGGTTGTGACAGGTGTGAAGCCTTTCGAAGAACTGATCGGGGAAATTGAAAGTCAGTTGAAATAAGCTGGTTAGTCCTGCAAAACAGAACTGTTTGTGGGAAAGATGATTGTAATAAACGTGAAAAATAGGAAAAAATTGTGCTTGAAGAAAAAAAGTAGTTGAAAAAATGGTACATATATTATAGAATATTTCTAGTCATAAGCACTATAAGGAGGAAAAATTAATTATGATTTCAGCAGGTGATTTCAGAAACGGTGTCACAGTAGAAATTGATGGCAACGTTTGTCAGATCGTAGAATTCCAGCATGTTAAGCCGGGTAAGGGAGCTGCTTTCGTTAGAACCAAATACAAAAATATTATCACAGGATCCGTGTTAGAGAAATCTTTCCGTCCTACAGAGAAATTCCCGACAGCTCGTATCGAGCGTGTAGATATGCAGTATCTGTACAATGATGGTGGATTATACTACTTCATGAACGTAGAGACATTTGACCAGATCGGTCTTACCGAGGATCAGGTTGGCGATTCTCTTAAATTCGTTAAAGAGAACGAGATGGTTAAGATCTGTTCCCATAATGGCAATGTATTTGCTATCGAGCCACCGTTATTCGTTGAGCTTGTAGTTACAGAGACAGAGCCAGGTTTCGCTGGAAATACAGCACAGGGTGCTACCAAACCGGCTATCGTTGAGACTGGTGCACAGGTTATGGTTCCACTGTTTGTTAACCAGGGCGACAAGCTGAAAATCGATACCAGAACAGGTGAATATCTGTCCCGAGTATAATGTGTCATATATAAAAGTGCCATCGGCGTATGCCGGTGGCACTTTTTGCATGAAGATATTTAATTTATATACTTCTCGCGCAGCAAAGCGATCTCTTTTGCCCATCCCTCGTCATCATTGGGCGTTTCCAAAATAAATGGTTTCCCATCCAGCGCCGGATGACGGATCACACGAACCAGTGCATCCAGGCCGATTTGTCCCTCACCGATTCTGGCATGGCGGTCTTTGTGGCTTCCAAGCCCGTTAAGGCTGTCGTTCAGATGAATTGCTTTTAAATGTTCAAGCCCGATCACGCGGTCAAACTGATCCAGCACACCATCCAGGTCATTGACAATATCATAACCACCATCCCATACATGACAGGTATCCAGGCAGATTCCAAGCTTTTCTTTTCTTTGTACCTGATCCATAATAGCACGAAGCTCTTCAAAGCAGCTTCCCACTTCAGAACCCTTTCCGGACATTGTTTCCAGAAGAACGGTAGTTGTCTGGCTGCTGGTAAGCACTGCATTTAATACTTCTGCGATTTTCCGGATTCCAGTTTCTACGCCCTGTCCCACATGACTTCCCGGATGAAAATTATAGTAATTTCCGGGCGTGAATTCCATACGCTTCAGGTCATCTGCAAATGTCTCTCTTGCAAAAACACGAAGGTTTTCTTTTGCAGCGCAGGCATTTAAAGTGTAAGGTGCATGGGCTACGAGTTTTCCAAAGTTATGTTCCGTCGCAAGTTCCAGAAATTCTGCTACATCAGCGGGATCAATGGCCTTGGCATTTCCGCCTCTTGGATTTCTGGTAAAAAAGGCAAATGTGTTACCCCCATTTCTGATCATCTGGCGGCCCATAGCTGCATAACCCTTCGATGAAGAAGTGTGATTTCCGATATATAGCATAGTG
The DNA here is from genome assembly GCF_052122375.1 of Blautia sp. HCP3S3_H10_2. Classification (NCBI taxonomy): domain Bacteria; kingdom Bacillati; phylum Bacillota; class Clostridia; order Lachnospirales; family Lachnospiraceae; genus Blautia; species Blautia sp. HCP3S3_H10_2. The sequence goes on along the minus strand of NZ_JBQKCL010000006.1, from coordinate 76,970 downwards.
TTCTTCCTTTCTTTCAAATATGCTCTAATAGTATTTTTTATTGTATCATTTTACCTGCCTTTTTCAAGATATTTATTGACGAAAACCGCTTTTCTTCTTATACTATTGAAAGGTGCATGCTTCTGTAAAAATACCTGGTTTTACAGAGCTCAGCTATATAAAAAAGGAAGGAAAGCAATATGAAAGAACGTGAAAAATTTTCATCCCGGCTTGGATTTATCCTTATCTCTGCCGGCTGCGCCATTGGAATCGGAAATGTATGGCGCTTCCCTTACATCACAGGCCAGTATGGAGGTGCAGCCTTTGTACTGATTTATCTATTATTCCTGGTAATCCTTGGATTGCCGATCATGGTTATGGAATTTGCAGTAGGACGTGCAAGCCGTAAATCAGCAGCCAGAAGTTTCCATCTTCTTGAGCCAAAGGGTACCAAATGGCATCTTTACAGCTACGGGGCAATGCTCGGCAACTATATGCTGATGATGTTTTATACCACTGTTGGCGGCTGGATGCTGGCTTATTTTTTCAAAATGGCAAGCGGTACATTTACGGGGCTGGATACAGAAGCTGTAGGAAATGTATTTAACACCTTGCTTTCCAATCCGGGAGAAATGACTTTCTGGATGGTAATTGTAACAGCTTTTGGTTTTGGAACCTGCTGCATGGGGCTTCAGAAGGGCGTGGAGCGTATCACAAAGGTTATGATGGTGTGTCTTCTTACCATTATGGTTGTTCTTTGTATTAAAAGCTGCACTTTGCCAAGCGCTATTGAAGGTATCAAATTCTACCTTCTTCCTGATTTTGGACGTTTGAAAGAGAACGGACTTCTTTCGGGTATTTATGCCGCTATGGGTCAGGCATTCTTTACCTTGAGTCTTGGAATCGGCGCTATGGCTATATTTGGAAGCTATATTGACAAGGACCGCAGTCTTATGGGTGAATCCATCCAGATCGGTATTCTGGATACTTTTGTAGCACTGATGGCTGGTCTGATTATTTTCCCGGCATGTTTTGCCTATAATGTAAGCCCTACACAGGGAGTGGGTCTTGTATTTGTAACCCTTCCAAATATGTTCAACCAGATGATGGGGGGACGTTTCTGGGGAGCATTGTTCTTTATTTTCATGACATTTGCAGCTCTTTCTACGATCATTGCGGTATTTGAGAATATCCTGAGTTTTGCAATGGATTTGTGGGGATGGAGCCGTAAAAAGGCTGTTGCAGTAAATGGTATTGCTATTTTTGTTTTATCTATGCCATGTGTACTGGGATTTAATGTATGGAGTGGAATTCAGCCTCTTGGCGCGGGAAGCACGATCCAGGATCTGGAGGATTTCATTATTTCCAACAACCTTCTTCCACTGGGAAGCCTTGTTTATCTGTTGTTCTGTGTTACACGTTATGGATGGGGATGGGATAATTTCATTAAAGAAGCTGATGCTGGAAACGGTATCAAATTCCCGAAATGGGCACGCCCATATCTTACATATGTATTGCCGCTTATTGTATTGCTGATTTTTGTGATGGGCTATTATGATAAGTTCTTTAGATAAAATTTTATGATACCAGGGTCACAAGGTCAAAAAGCTGTTCGTGCTTGCACGATAAAGCTTTTGATCTTGTGACCCGCCAAACATGAGGAAGTAGCGATTTACGCAGTAAATCAGCGGATTCCGAATGTTTGAAGGATTGTGGGAGCAGCGTAGCTGCGGAACAATCCGTGGTATCAAGTTAGTGTCAAAAGGTCTTTTGACACTAACATCATTATATTAATTAGAAAAGCTCTTTTCACGGAGGAGAAAGGCATGAAAAAGAAAAGAGATTTATACAAAAAATCCAAGTATTACCGGCAGCGTCAGGTAAGGCTACAGAGAATCGGAATTGCTGTTGGAGGAATTCTGTTACTTGCAGTTCTGATTCTTGTTATCCGGGGATGCCAGAGCAGCAGAACGGAAAGTGCAAGCTCTTCCGCTGTAAAAACGGATACAGCTGACAGTATGGATGAAACATCTCTGGCTGCAGACAGTACTACTTCGGATTTGGCTGCAGACGAAGAGAGTGGCGAAACAGGTTCAGGTAATGATGATTCCCAGAATGCGGCTGACGATACGCCTGTTACGCTTACAGTCAGTGTAGTTGGTGATTGCACACTGGGAACGGACGAAGCATTTGATTATGATACCAGTCTGAATGCTTATTTTGAAAATTATGGAAAGGAATACTTTTTCCAGAATGTAAAAAGTATTTTTGAAGCGGATGATCTGACCATTGCCAATAACGAGGGGACTTTTACAGACAGCTATGACCGTGAAGATAAGACCTTTGCATTTAAAGCTCCCGCTTCTTTTGCCGGCATTTATTCCTGTAGTTCTGTGGAAGCTGTAAATACAGCCAACAACCATAGCCACGATTATGGGGAACAGAGCTTTCAGGATACAATGAATGCCCTGGATGCCCAGGGAGTTGTTCACTTCGGATACGATGAAACTGCGGTGATGGACATAAAGGGCGTAAAAGTAGGGCTTGTAGGCATTTATGAACTGTATGATCATCTGGGCCGCGAACAGCAGCTGAAAGATAACATCGCCAAAGTAAAAGCAGACGGTGCAAAACTTGTTATTGTCATTTTCCATTGGGGAAATGAGAAAGAGACCGTTCCGGATTCCAATCAGATGACGCTGGGACATCTTGCCATTGACCTGGGAGCGGATCTGGTATGTGGACACCATCCACATGTATTACAGGGAATTGAAGAATATAAAGGGAAAAATATTGTTTACAGTCTTGGAAATTTCTGTTTTGGTGGAAATAGCAGTCCAAGCGATATGGACACTATGATTTTTCAACAGACCTTTACCATTACGAAAGATGGTGTAACGGAAGATAATGTGACCAATATTATCCCATGTTCTATTTCTTCTGCATATGATTACAACAATTACCAGCCAACACCGGCGCAGGGGGATGAAAAGACCAGAATTATGGAGAAGATTCAGGAAAGGAGTTCCTGGATCGGGACAGAAAATTAAAGGAGGAGCAGCGGATATGGAATATACAACACTTGGAAAAACAGGACTTCAGATTTCCCGTATGGGATTCGGTGGGATTCCCATTCAGAGAATTGACGCAGAAGGTACTAAGAATCTGATGAAACAGCTGATGGAAGCGGGCGTGAATTATATTGATACCGCCAGGGGATATACAGTCAGTGAGGAATATCTTGGCTATGCACTGGAGGGAATCCGGGATAAATTTGTGATCGCGACGAAAAGCATGGCAAGAACGAAAGAAGCTATGGCTGCTGATATCGAGAAGAGCCTTGGAAATCTGCGCACAGATTATATAGACCTGTATCAGGTACATAATCCAAGCATGGAACAGCTGGATACAGTAGTAGGAGAAGGCGGGGCGCTGGAAGCGCTTATGGAAGCAAAGAAAGCCGGGAAAATCGGACATATCGGTCTGACTGCACATTCCACAGCTGTATTCGAGCGGGCGCTTTCCCTTGACTGGGTGGAGACGATCATGTTTCCATATAACATTGTAGAGAACCAGGGCGAGAAACTGATCCGCAAATGCCAGGAGAAAAATGTAGGATTTATCGCCATGAAACCATTGGCAGGTGGTGCCATTGAAAACGGAATCCTTGCCCTTCGCTATGTCTGTTCCAATCCTGCCGTTACGGTAGTGATTCCGGGGATGGCAGAAGTATCAGAGTTGGAAGAGAATGTAAAGGCCTGCTCTGATGCCACACCGCTTACAGAGGCAGAGCTTGCAGAAATGGAAGAAATCCGTCATCAGCTTGGCACCAATTTCTGCCGCCGCTGTAATTACTGTGCGCCGTGTACAGTTGGAATCAGCATTCCCAGTGCATTTCTTTTTGCAGGATATCTGGAGCGCTACAATCTGGCAGACTGGGCGAAAGACCGGTACAGCAGTATGGCAGTGAAAGCATCTGCCTGTGTAGGATGCGGCAAATGTGAGACAAGATGTCCATACCATCTGCCAATCCGGGAAATGCTGAAAAAAGTTGCAAAAGAGTTTGGAGAGTAGGCTCTGAGCAGTTAGATAATTTTTTAATAAACCTTAATGCAGGGCAGTTGGAAATTTTCTGACTGCTCTTTTATTATGCTGTCCTTGATGCAAAAAGGCTAATATCCTGTTTGGAGCACTGTAAAAAATAAAAATATTGAAAAAGGTATTGACCTTATAGTAACTATATGGTTTACTATGTAAGAGATCTAAGAAAAAACCTTATAGCTACTACAAGGTTGAACATGAGAAGAATACACGAATATAAGATCTGATCGAGGAGGATTAAGATGAAAAAACTGGTGGTTTTGGGATTAGCAATGGCAATGACAGCATCTATGGTAAGTGGTGTATATGCACAGCCGGTACAGGCAGCAGAGGGCGAAGGCCTTAAGGTTGCTCTTTTACTTTCCGGAGCAGCAAATGACCAGGGATGGAACCAGACAGCATATGAAGGTGCACAGAAGGCCTGTGAGAAATATGGCTATGAGCTGGCATACACAGAGAACCTGGAAGCTGCTGATATTTCCGCTGCTTTTGCTGATTATGCAAGTGCAGGCTATGATGTAGTAATCGGACATGGATACGAGTTCGGTGATCCTGCCCTGGAAGTTGCAGAAACCTACCCAGACACTAAATTCATCTGTACAGAAGCTGATGCATCTGCAGACAACGTAGCATCTTATGTTATGGCTTGTGAGCAGACTGCTTATGTTGAAGGAATCATCGCTGCTTCCATGACTGAGACAGACAAGCTTGGCGCAATCGGACCGATCCCGGGAGATTCCCTTGTGAAGATCATTAACGGATATGAAGATGGAGCGAAATCTGTAAATCCTGATATTGAAGTACAGACTGCATGGACGAACTCCTATGTAGATACCCAGCTGGCACAGGAAGCTGCAAAAGCCATGATCGACAATGGCGTTGATGTGATCAAGCACTGCGCAAATGCCTGCGGAAATGGTGCTATGGCAGCAGCTGTTGATGCTGGAATCTGGTGCCAGGGCGATTCCTATGACCAGAGTTCTTTAGCACCTGACAACATTCTGGATTCTGCACTTTACAATCTTGACGTTGTAATTGATACAGCACTTGGAAGCGTTGCAGATGGAAGCTTTGCAGGAGATGTTTACAACCTTGGTATGGCAGATGGAGCTGTAGAAGTTCTTCTTTCCGATAATCTTCCAGAGGATGTAAAAACAACTGCACAGGATGCAATTGACAAGATCGTTTCCGGCGAGCTTGAGGTAGAGCGCGATTATACATTAAGAAATTGATCAGATACTGCTAAAGCCTGTAGCCTGTTTTGAACACGCTCTGGCAAAAAAGACTGATCCAAAATGATTAAGCTGAAAGGAAGAAATGGTATCAAGCGGTCATCCGGATAGCATTTCGGAATTTCAGCTTAATTTTGTAATTGGCTCTGAACAGTTACTTAATTTTTCACTACGTTTAGAAAAAAGGAGAAAACAATGTCTCTTCTTCAAATGAAACATATCTGTAAATCATTTTCCGGCGTGTATGCCAACGAGGACATCAATCTGACCGTTGAAAAAGGTGAAATCCATGCGCTTCTTGGAGAAAATGGTGCCGGAAAGACCACTCTTGTGAATATTATTTTTGGTCTTTATACTGCTGATAGCGGGGAAATTCTCTGGAAAGACAAGCCGGCAGATTTCCAATCCCCAAGAGAAGCTATTGAGGCGGGGGTTGGAATGGTCCAGCAGCATTTTTCCCTGGTGAATAAAATGACAGTTCTGGATAATGTGATCCTGAATCTGAGGGGCAACTCCTTTTTCCTGAACCGTGCAGCTGCAAAAAAGAAACTGACAGACCTGGCAGAAAAATATGGCCTGCATGTAAATCCGGATGCTGTGGTAAGTGACCTGTCTGTGGGAGAACAGCAGAGAGTGGAGATTCTGAAAGCCTTATATCGGAATGTAGAGCTTCTGATCCTGGATGAACCTACCGGTGTGCTCACCCCTCAGGAGACCACTCAGTTCTTTGAGGTTCTGCGGAATCTGAAAAAAGAAGGGTATGGCATCATCATTATCACTCACCGTATGAGTGAGATCATGGCGATCAGCGATAAGGTCACCATTCTCCGTGATGGAAAACAGGTGGCAGATCTTGTTACCGCAGATACCAATCCGGAGGAATTATCAGCTTACATGATCGGACGTGAGCTTTCCGATGATTATAATATAGAAGGAACTCCCCAGAAAGAGGTTATGCTGGAGCTGAAAAATGTGTCCAATACTCACAGAAAGCACAGCCGACATAAACTGGATCATATCAGCCTTACCATTCATAAAGGAGAAATCCTGGGAATTGCAGGGGTAGAGGGAAATGGCCAGAAGGAGCTGGCTGAGGTTATCACTGGAATCCAGAAGACAGGTGCAGGAGAGATCATCCTGGACGGCAAAAGCCTGGCTGGTGAAAGCATCCGCGGACGGTATGAAGCGGGTGTTTCCTACATTTCCGAGGACAGACAGCAGGATTCTCTGATCACAGGAATGAACATTACAGAAAATCTGGTATTGCGGGAGTATAAGAAGCTTCCATTTGCCAGACATTCCCTTGTGAATAAGGCTGCCATCCGCAAAAACGCAGTAGAAAAAATGGAACAGTATCAGGTTCGTGCCTCTGGAAAATCGGGTATTGATACTCCTGTGAAGCTTTTGTCCGGTGGAAACCAGCAGAAGCTGATCATTGCAAGGGAGCTGACCGATAAGGCAAAGGTGATCGTAGCAAGCCAGCCTACAAGAGGTCTTGACATCGGAGCTACAGAGTTCGTGCGCCAGCAGCTGATCAGCCAGAGAAATGCAGGAAAAAGTGTGATGCTGATCTCGGCAGACCTGGAAGAAATCATGGCATTAAGCGACCGGATCGCTGTACTTTTTGGCGGTAAAATCGTGGGAATTCTGAATAGAGAAGAAGCAACCGTACAGAAAATCGGACTTCTTATGGGCGGAATTTCAGAGAAGGAGGCAAGATGATGGAGAAGGAAAAAAGAACAAGAGCGATCACAGATGTGCTTCTGATTCTTGTGATCACAGTGATAGTCGGAACCGTTCTTATCATTGCCTGCGGTGCAAGCCCGGCAGAAGCCTACGGCCTTTTCTTCCGTGGAATTTTCGGAACTCCGGCAGGATTTGCAGAAATTTTCGTAAAAGCCTGTCCGTTGATCCTGACAGGACTTGGCTGTGCAGTAGCATACCGCACCGGATTTTTTAACATCGGGGCAGAAGGCCAGTTTTATGTAGGAGCAATGGCGACCACCATCGTGGCTCTGGATTGGACAGCCATTCCTGGTGTACCAAGAATTATCCTTTCCCTGATCGTGGGATTTCTGGCTGGCGGCATCTGGGCATTGATCGCAGCTGTCTGTAAAGCGAAATTTAATATTTCAGAGATCATCGTTACCATTATGCTGAACTACATTGCTATCAATTTCCTTGGTTATGCAGTCCGTTCCTTTTTGATGGATCCGGAGGGAAATGTTCCCCAGTCTGCCAAAATCGACAAGTCCGTGCAGCTGGGCAATCTGATCCCGGCAACCCGCTTCCATGCAGGAATTCTGATCGCTGTTTTATGTGTGATCGTTGTATGGTTTTTCCTGGAAAAAACAACTATGGGATACGAATTAAAGGCAGTAGGACTGAATAAAAGAGGCAGCGCCTGCAATGGTATTTCCGTTATGAAAAATATCGTCCTTTCGGCATTTTTAAGCGGTGGACTTTCCGCAGTAGCCGGTGGAATCGAGGTTCTTGCCATTCAGAAAAAACTGCTGGAGGGAATTTCCTCAAGCTGTGGATACACAGCAGTGCTGATCGCACTTGTAGCTTTTAATAATCCGGTGGGAGTTTTCTTTGTGGCAGTTTTGTACGCGGCAATGCAGGTTGGCGCAGGTTCCATGCAGAGACAGCTTGGGGTGCCGTCCGCCATTGTAAACATCCTGATCGGTGTGGTGGTAGTGCTGATTCTGGGAAGAGAACTGTTCCATTTTAAGAAGACACATGGAAAAGGAGGAAATGCGTAATGCTTCAACAGATTTTTAGTTTAAGTTTTATGACTGCATTTCTGGCAGCCGCTGTCCGTCTGGCCGTGCCGCTTATGTACGGCGGAATCGGAGAGACCATTGCGGAGAAATCCGGTATCCTGAACATCGGCATGGAAGGGGTTATGCTCAGCGGTGCTTTTTTCTCCTTTGCGGGAGCCTGGTATTCCGGTAATCTTTTTGTAGGACTTTTACTGGGAATGATTGGAGGGCTTGTAGTCAGTCTGCTTCACGGACTTCTTTCCATCACTTTGGTCCAGAACCAGTCTGTATCCGGTCTGGCAATCAATATGCTGATGCTTGGTGTGACCAGCTTTTTGTTCAAGCTGATGTCAAATGGCCAGGGATATCAGCAGATTGAGACTTTTCCCAACATTGCAATCCCAGGCCTGTCTAAAATTCCGCTGATCGGAGATGCATTTTTTAACTGTGATTTTCTTACTTACACTCTTTATGTGTTGCTTGTTCTTACCTGGATTTTTTACAAAAAAACGAATCTGGGACTGTCTTTTACAGCGGTAGGAGAACATCCTCAGGCAGCAGAATCAGCTGGAATCCAGGTAAAAAAATACCGTTGGATCGTAATGGTATTTAATGGGCTTCTGGGCGGTATCGGTGGTGCATATCTGGTTCTGGTACAGCTTGGCGTGTTTACGGAAAATATGATCTCCGGCCGTGGTTATATCGCACTGGCTACAGTTATCCTTGGACGTTATACACCATTTGGAATGTTCGGTGCAGCTCTTTTGTTTGGTGCGGCTAATGCCCTGCAGATCCGTCTCCAGACTATTGGAGTATCCATTTCTCCATTCCTTCTGGCTATTTTGCCATATGCACTGACCCTGATCGCGATGATCGGAGCAGCAGGAAAGAACAGCGAGCCGGAAGCACTCAGTAAGCCATATGTAAAGGGCGCAAGATAGGAGCGTTTTATGGGAAATAAAGAGTATCTGAATGTAAATGAGCTGGCAACTTTGTTTGGATTGAATGTGCAGACACTGCATTATTATGATAAGATCGGTATTTTGAAACCGAATTACCGGGATCCACATAATGGCTACCGGAAATACCGTTTCGACCAGACGTATAAGCTGGCATCCATCCGCTATATGCGTAAACTTGGATATTCCATTGATGCGGTACGGGATTTCCAGGACACAAAGGATCCGGATGAGGCATTAAAAAGGTTAAAAGAGCGCTCGGCAGCAATCCACGCCCAGTGGGAGGAAATGATGCGCATTGACCATGCGATTTTGCGAAAAATCCAGTTTATTGAAGATTCTAAAAAGGGAGTCGATTATGAGGATTTTCAGGTTGTGAAATATCCGGAAAGAAAATACATTCCCATTGGGACTGAAACAGAGATTTATGCAGGAGAATCCTTCTATTTTTATCCGACCATTGTTTTTTACGGAAAAAATAAAAATGGGGAAATCAAAAAGGAATTTGGAGCGCTTCTGACAGATGATTCTGATGCGGAAAATGCGGAAACCCTGACCATACCGGCAGGTACTTATGTGGTGGGGTATCATAAAGGGGCTTATGAGCAGATCCAGGACAGTTTTGACAGGATAAAAAGATGGGGGCGGAACCTGAATCTGGAGGATACCATTCTGGCGGTCAACATTATCGATCAGTTCGTGGAGCAGAATAACGGGAATTATTCTACCAGGATCGAAGTGCGGATCGCAGGTACACATTAGAGCCTTTTTCAAGCTGCTCCAGAGCGTGTTATACATTTATAATGAAACAGATTTGTAATATCAGAGACTGTGTGAAAAACGTTCAGTATGGATCGTTTTAGCCAGGCTCTAAGAAGGTGAGGAAGAACATGGCAGTAAAAATTTATCACGGAGACATTTTATTTACACCGGCAGCTGACCAGCTGGCAGTTCATGAAAACAGCTATATCATTGTAGAGGATGGTGTGGTCTCACAGATCTGTGAGACAGTGCCAGAGCAGTATAAGGGTGCAGAAATTGTGGATTATGGCGATAAGCTGATCATACCTGCTTTTTCTGATCTGCATGTACATGGGGCACAGTATGTGCAGCGTGGAATCGGCATGGATTGTCTGCTTTCTGACTGGCTGAATCATTATACATTCCCACAGGAATCCCGTTTCCAGAATATGGAGTATGCGAAAAACTGTTATGATGCATTTGTGGATGACATGCTCCGTCATGGTACCTTCCATGCCAATGTATTTGCCACCATCCACCGGGAAGCTACCAACTATCTGTTTGACAAGATGGAAGAAAAAGGAATGTACGGATATGTGGGAAAAGTAAATATGGATTGTAATTCCCCAGAATTCCTGATCGAAACAACTGAGGATTCCCTGAAAGAAACTGAAAAATATCTGGCAGAGCATGAGGGCAGCAAAAAGGTGAAAACCATTCTGGCACCCCGTTTTGCACCTACCTGCAGTGAGTCTTTGATTCAGGGACTGGGAAAACTGGCTGCAAAATATCATTGTGGTGTACATACCCATCTGGTAGAATCCATCTGGGAAGCGCAGGAAGCCTTGAAGCTGTTTCCTGGGTATGGCTCTGATGCGGAGATCTATGAGCGCGCAGGATTGATGGATCACGGTCCTTCTATTTTTGCACACGTTATTTTCCCATCGGATGAAGATAAGCGGATTCTGAAAAAGCATGGAAGCTTTTCTGTACATTGTCCGGATGCAACGGTGAACATTATCGCAGGAATCATGCCCCTTAAGAAAATGGCAGATGAGGGACTGAAAATTGCCATTGGTTCGGATATTGCCGGAGGTCATGGAATCGCCGTTTACCGCCAGGTGGCAAGAGCGGTGCAGCTGTCCAAGCTGAAAGAGTTCTACGAGCCGGAAGAAAGCAAGACTATTACCCTCACACAGGCATTTTATCATGCAACCAAGGAAGCCGGAAGTGTGTTCGGAAAGGTAGGATCTTTCGAAAAGGGATATGCATTTAATGCGCTTGTAGTTGATAATATGGAAGATCCATGGACAAAGATGACTGCCCAGGAGAAACTGGAGAGATTCTGCTATATCGGAGATGACCGGAATATCCGGGCAAGATATATTGACGGAAAGCTGGTGAAGGTAGAAGCGTAGAAGCCTTGTATGTGTTGTTTCATGGATTGAATATTGGATTATCGGACGTGGGTTCAATTCCCGCCAGGTTATAGTTAAAACGCCGTATTTACGGCGTTTTTTCTTAAAAAGATTTTTCTTAAAAAGGCAAAAATATAGATTCAGCCTTGACAGTTTTAAATGAATTGCATATAATAAGATTCCAGAGTTTTTACATGCTCTGGTCAAAATGATTACACAAACTTCGTCTGCGCACCAGCAATACCTATTTTATCCATTAGGGCTTGTACTGGTTTCGACGGGGGTTTTGAAGTTGTGGAAGCCATCCGCAGTCTCCCGAACTGCGTAATAACGGGAAATTCTAAATATAAACGCTGACGATCAGTTAGTAATGGCAGCCTAAGTGCTGCCCGTCAGTCCTGTTGCACTCACACTTCAGGAGTCTGGCGTCGACCTTGTGAGAAACCTTGCCGGGTAAGCTTTGCCCCGGTAGATGTATCATGAAGCTACTGAAGCAGTAAGCCTGTCGGTGGGCGTGCTGTGGAGGGAATGTTAATACAGCGACTGTGATGGGAGATGCCACAAGGGATAGACTTTCGGACGCGGGTTCAATTCCCGCCAGGTCCATAGTTAAGACGCCGTATTTACGGCGTTTTTTCTTTTTTATGATGCATTTCGTGCTGTATAGATGTGAAATATGCGTTTATTTTTTGCTGTTATTTTCTGGACAAATATTGAAAAGATTTCCCAATTCCCTTATAATGACAATAAGAATATGCTCAGAAGCTGAAGAAATAGAAGCCAGGGAGCAAAAGGAGGAAATCATATGAAAAAGAAAACCCAGATCTGGAAAAAGTTTACCGCTGTACTGATAGCAGTATTTTCATTGATTCTGTTATCTCCAGAAGCAGCCACACATCTTGGAGCTATGCAGACGGTGCAGGCAGCTGTGAAGCTGAATGCTAAGACAGTAAAGCTGGTAAAAGGCCAGAAGAAAACTCTGAAAGTAACAGGCACCAAGAAGAAACCAAAATGGACCAGCAATAAAAAGTCTGTTGCAGCGGTGTCCTCATCTGGTGTAGTTACCGCTAAGAAAAAGGGTACTGCAGTTATTACTGCTAAAGTGGGAAGTAAGAAATATACCTGTAAAGTGACCGTTGAGGCACCGAAGCTGAACAAAACCTCAGTTACTCTGAATGCAAAGAAAACCTACCAGTTAAAGCTGACTGGTACCACACAGAAGCCTAAGTGGACAAGCAGCAATAAAGCGGTGGCTACAGTAAGCAGTAAGGGTAAAGTTACTGCTAAAAGTGCAGGAACCGCAACTGTTACAGCAGTTGTAGGCGGCGTGAAATTTAATTGCAAGGTTACCGTTAAAGGAAATGCAACTACTAATTCATCTACAACGGGATTCCGGAAGCTGATCACATACATCCAGAATAAAGGCAATACGAACAGTGATGGAAATAAATTCATCAGTATAAATGAATATGATACGGAATCGGGAATGAGTGTTAATGCAGGTATTATTTATAACACTTCCAAGGATGAACTGGAACTGGTTCTGACCACAGAGATGGATGCCGGTTCTACAAAGACAGCATCACAGGTAACAATTTCCCGTGCTTCCACCACAGCACCTGTGTATTATGTGCTGGTATTTAACTCCCAGGGAGTACGTGGCGCTGTAGAACTAAAAACTATGGTTAATATGAAAACATACACAGACAATACAGAGCTCTCTTTCCAGACAATTTCAGATACTACTAATTCTTCCACAGGAGATCTGAAAAAGCTTGGAAATGCATATCTCCAGCTTGGCTTTTTGTGTTGGCAGGAGCTTCTGAAACAGCAGCCTGAGATGACACTTAAGGATATTGGATTTGTTGCATATAAATAAATGCAATAGAATTTTTGATTCAGTGCAGATATAGTAAAAACGAAAATTGTTTATTACAGAGATAGCCGTTCCTAAACTTTATCAGAGAGTAGGACGGCTATTTCTTATGCGTATAAGTTAAATTTGCAACGATTATTCTTCAAACTCAGCAATTACCACATAACCGCTAAGAGGCGCTTTCTCCACGCTTACAATAGTGCCTTCCTTTGCCTTAATTCTCCTGGAGTTGGGGTAGCAGCCGGACATGGCAACAGCTGGTTCAATGATGTAGCTATAATTCATATAAGACTGGTACTCGGTAATCTGAACCTTATCGCCCGGCTTTACCAGCCCCGGACGCTCCATTTTAAAACTTTCCTGACGCATGTTAATTCCTTCTTTCTGAAATTTGGTTATTTTGGGAAACAGGCTTTAGAGCTTGTTTAAAAAAGAAACCTGTATGTATTCTGTTGATGTATTTAATATATCACAAAAATGCAGGAAAGTCATCTTATAGAAAAAATCCACAGGTTTTGTGTTGCCAGAAAAATCTATGATATAGTATAATGCAAATATTGAAAAATGAAAGAAAAATCATAATAGAAATCAGCTGCTTTCGAATATAGACTATTTGTACAATGGAGGTGTCTGGAATATGTTACTTCAGGAGAAAGGTTACCCAGATGCATTTTGCCGGGAAATTGCCTATAAATATATGATCACTGACTATACAGCGACCCGTATGCTGGGTTACCTTTATCGTGTGAGCAGCCCCAGAATGGAAGATGTGGCAGATGAAATGCTGGCAATCTTAAGCGACCGCAATGCGATTACGCAGAAAAAGGAAGCGGAGTATGCGCAGTCTGTAATCAATGATGTTTATGAAAACGGGTTATAGAAATAATAAGAAACTATAGAAGGAGAAGAAAAGTGTTATTGGACCAAAACGAACAGTAACAACTTTTCTCCTCTGATATGGTTTTTTATTTATGATAAAATGTGTACGCGTTCACAAAATCAACATACCCTTGTGCTAGTATATCAGTAAAATTACGAAAGATATTTGCAGAGCAGATTTTGTAAGTCTGGTTCCTGTTTGTTGTAACTGGATATGATGTGCAACTGCTCTGTCATATAAAAGAGGAGGACGAGATATATGGATACTTTAAAAATCCTTGTAGTAGACGACGAGAGCCGAATGAGAAAGCTTGTAAAAGACTTTCTTACCAAGAAGAATTTCCAGGTGCTGGAGGCAGGAGACGGCGAGGAAGCCATGGATATCTTTTATAAAGAAAAAGATATTGCACTGATCATTCTGGATGTAATGATGCCGAAGATGGATGGCTGGGAAGTGTGCAGGGAGGTCCGTAAGAATTCCAAGGTGCCGATCATCATGCTTACAGCCAGAGGAGATGAAAGAGATGAACTTCTGGGCTTTGACCTGGGCGTAGATGAATACATATCCAAGCCATTCAGCCCGAAGATCCTGGTAGCAAGGGTAGAAGCAATCCTCCGTCGTACTGGCCAGGCAGGGGCAGAGGATGTGCTCAGTGCCGGTGGAATCGTGATTGATAAGGCAGCGCATCTTGCCACAGTAGATGGCAATCCTATGGATCTTAGCTTCAAGGAATTTGAGCTCCTTACTTATTTCCTGGAAAACCAGGGCATTGCCCTTTCCAGGGAAAAGATTCTTAATTCTGTCTGGAATTATGACTATTTCGGAGATGCCAGAACCATTGATACTCATGTCAAGAAGCTGAGAAGTAAAATGGGCGAAAAAGGCGAATACATCAAAACCGTATGGGGAATGGGATATAAGTTTGAGGTAGAGTGATGAAGAAGCCGAAGAAAATCCGATCCATAAAGCACCAGATCACCTTTACTTTTATTGGGCTTATGTTTTTGTCTATTTTTACCATATCCGTGATCAATGGTGCATTTCTGGAGAAATATTATGTATCCAAAAAGACAGAGACCCTTCTGGAGGCAAAGGAAGTATTGAGCCAGATTGACACGGATTCCATGACAGATGATGACGGGGAAAGCGAGCAGGGAGACCTTCCGTCGGATATTCTGCAGGCAAGCTCCAGGAATAATCTGACATGGGTGCTGATCAATGAAGATAATACCAAGTATCTCTGCTGGCCGGAAAACGAAGATCAGCTGAGAAGTAAATTGTTTTTTGGCTATGCCAGCGATTTGGATGTAGACAATGGGAAAGGGAAAATCCTGAAACAGACGGACAGCTGTGTGGTCCAGCAGGTGCATGACCGTTTCGTAGGAATGGATTATGTGGAATGCTGGGGCAGATTTGACAATGGCAATTATTTCCTGATCAGAAGTCCGCTGGAAAGCATCCGTGAGAGTGCAGATATCTCAAATAAATTTTATTTCTTCGTTGGAATTGTCATTATTGTTATAAGTGGAATGTGCATTATGGCAGTTACCAGGAAGCTGACCAAGCCGATTTCCGAGCTTACAGAGCTTTCCCGTAAGATGACAGATCTGGATTTTGAGGCCAGATATAAGAGCAAGGCAGGTAATGAGATCGATGTACTGGGCGAGAATTTCAATAACATGTCCAGCCAGCTGGAACGCACCATTTCCGAGCTGAAATCCGCGAACAATGAGCTGCAGAAGGACATCGAAAATAAGGTGAAGATCGACGAAATGCGAAAGGAATTCCTGGATAATGTTTCCCATGAGCTGAAGACGCCGATCGCACTTGTACAAGGCTATGCGGAAGGTTTGAAAGAGAATATTAATGATGATCCGGAGAGCATGGATTTCTACTGTGATGTAATTATCGACGAAGCAGCCAAGATGAACAAGCTGGTGAAGAACCTTCTTACATTGAACAAGCTGGAATCCGGTAAAGATGCCGCTGTTATGGAAAGGTTTGATCTGACAGCTCTGATCACAGGCGTACTTTCCACTATGGATATTATGATCAAGCAGAAAGAAGCCCGTGTGATTTTTCATGAAACAGAGCCTCTTTATGTATGGGCAGATGAATTCAAGACCGAAGAGGTTGTGACCAATTATGTAAGCAATGCCCTTAATCATCTGGATGGGGAAAAGATCGTGGAGATCAAAGTACAGAAGCAGGAAGACAAGGTGAAAGTAACGGTATTTAATACCGGAACCCCGATTCCGGAAGCAGATCTTCCAAATCTGTGGAATAAATTTTACAAGGTGGATAAAGCCCGTACAAGAGAGTATGGCGGCAGTGGAATCGGCCTTTCCATTGTAAAGGCAATCATGGAAGGAATGAACCAGCAGTATGGTGTTCAGAATTTTGACAATGGCGTGGAATTCTGGTTCACTCTTGACCGTAAGTAAATGTATAGATAATTGTAATTTTTCATAAAAAAGTCAGTGCTGATTAAGCAGGACAGGACAAACTAACAAAACGGGCGGCTGCAGGGAATTAGCTCTTTGCAACCGCCTGTTTTTGCGTTATACTGTAAGAATGACAAAAAGCTTACTGCTTACGATTCGCAGTACAGACTAAATACAGACAACAGGAGGAGCCCGAATGATTGGAATTATTGATTATGACGCTGGCAATATAAAGAGTGTGGAAAAAGCTCTTCATTACCTTGGAGAGCAGACTGTAGTTTCCAGAGATCCGCAAGTATTATTGAATGCAGATAAAGTAATTCTTCCAGGTGTTGGAAGCTTTGGGGACGCGATGAATAATCTGAATAAATTCGGACTTGTACCTGTGATCAAGGAGATTACAGAGAAAGGGACTCCTTTCCTGGGAATCTGTCTGGGCTTACAGCTCCTTTTTGAGTCTAGCGACGAGACTCCCGGAGCAGAAGGCCTTGGCCTTCTGAAAGGCAAAATCGTGAAGATACCGCCTGCCCCAGGACTTAAGATTCCCCACATGGGATGGAATTCCCTTCATCTTCAGAATGAGGGACGCTTGTTTAAGGGAATCCCGGAGGAGACATATGTCTATTTTGTCCATTCCTATTATCTTCAGGCACAGGAGCCGGATATTGTGAAAGCCACTACAGAATATGGTGTGACCATCCATGCCTCCGTTGAAAAAGACAACATATTTGCCTGCCAGTTTCATCCGGAGAAGAGCAGCAGATATGGTCTGAAAATACTGGAGAATTTTGCAAATCTTGGGAAGGAGGCATAATCATGTTTACAAAACGAATTATTCCCTGTCTGGATGTAAATAACGGCCGTGTAGTAAAGGGCGTCAATTTCGTAGATCTGAAGGATGCCGGTGACCCGGTAGAGATTGCCAAGGCCTATGATGAGGCAGGAGCAGATGAGGTCGTATTTCTTGATATTACTGCCTCCTGTGAGCAGCGAGACACCGTTGTGGATATGGTGCGCAAGGTTGCAGCCAACGTATTCATTCCATTTACAGTAGGCGGTGGTATCCGCACGGTAGATGATTTCAAGAAACTGCTCCGTGAAGGAGCTGATAAGATTTCTGTAAATTCTGCAGCCATTGACCGTCCGGAGCTGATCCGCGAGGCAGCTGATAAATTCGGCAGTCAGTGTGTCGTAGTAGCCATTGATGCAAAAAGACGTCCTGACGGTGGATGGAATATTTACAAGCACGGTGGCCGTCTGGACACGGGAATTGATGCTATAGAGTGGGCGAAGAAGGTGGAAGCTCTTGGAGCCGGTGAAATTCTTCTTACCAGCATGGATTGTGACGGAACTAAGGCAGGATATGATATTCCCCTGACCAGGGCAGTTGCAGATGCTGTATCGATTCCGGTTATCGCTTCCGGTGGAGCCGGTACGCTGGAGCATTTTTATGAAGGTCTTACAGATGGCGGAGCAGACGCTGTATTGGCTGCTTCTCTTTTCCATTATAAGGAACTGGAGATATCCCAGGTGAAAGATTATCTGGCTGGCAGAGGCGTGCCGGTAAGAAGATAAAAAAGTAAATTTTCACGGTTACATAAATATGATACCAGTGTCAAAAGGTCAAAAAGCTGTTCGTGCTTGCACGATAAAGCTTTTGATCTTGGGACACGCCAAACATGAGAAAGTAGCGATTTACGCAGTAAATCAGCGGATTTCGAATGTTTGAAGGATTGTGGGAGCAGCGCAGCTGCGGAACAATCCGTGGTATCGAGTTAGTGTCAAAAGACTTTTTGACACTAACATCATAAATATACGATTAAGATGAGGTGACAATGAAATGGGTCAGATATCAGGAGACTGGCAGGCAGCGCTGAAAAATGAATTTCACCAGCCCTACTATGCCAAGCTATATAAAACAGTGATGGAAGAATACCGCACCAAGAAAATCTTTCCACCGCCCCAGGACATGTTTAATGCTTTTGAATATACACCATTAAACGATGTAAAAGTAGTAATCCTGGGTCAGGATCCCTACCATAATGACGGTCAGGCGAATGGACTTTGTTTCTCTGTAAGGGAGGATGTAGATATTCCCCCGTCCCTGGTGAATATTTATAAAGAGCTTCACAGCGATCTTGGCTGCTATATTCCGGACAATGGCTGTCTGGAAAAATGGGCAAAGCAGGGAGTATTTCTTCTGAACACGGTGCTTACTGTACGGGCCCATCAGGCTTTTTCCCATCGGGGAATTGGCTGGGAACAGTTCACAGATGCAGTTATCCAGACCCTGAATGAACAGGACCGCCCGATTGTATATCTGCTTTGGGGAAGACCTGCACAGATGAAAAAAGCAATGTTGAACAATCCGAAGCAGCTGGTTCTGACAGCTGCACATCCAAGCCCGCTGTCTGCGTCAAGAGGATTTTTCGGATGCAGGCATTTCAGCCAGACCAATGAATTTCTGGAGAAAAACGGGCTTGCCCCCATTGACTGGCAGATCGAAAATATAGCAAAGGAAAATTAGAAAATGGGGAAAAAGAACGATAATACACTTGTTAAAAATGCGTCATTCCTGATGATCGCGGCATTGATCTCCAAGATCATCGGAATGCTCTATAAAAGTCCGCTTTCCAGCACACTTGGCAACAGCAGCATGGGACTTTTCAACTATGCCCAGAATGTTTACTTCATACTGCTGATGATCGCTTCTTTTAGTATTCCGCAGGCGGTATCCAAGATTATGGCGGAGAAGCTGGCGTTTAAGCGCTACAGAGATGCCCAGAAGGTATTTCACTGTGCACTCTTATATGTAATTGTAATGGGAGGCGTGGTAGCTCTTTTCTGTCTCTTTGGATCATCCATTCTGGTACCGGAGTCCATGTCAGGAGCGAGACTTGCCCTCAAAATGCTGGCACCGACCATTTTCCTGTCTGGAATCCTGGGAACCTTCCGAGGCTATTTCCAGGCATACCGGAATATGCTTCCTACCTCTTTATCACAGATCGTAGAGCAGTGCTTTGTTGCAGTTTTTGCAATTCTCATGTCTACAGTTATGCTGAATAAATTCAGCGGAGCAGAAGAGTCTGTGCGAAATGCATGGGGAGCTGCCGGAGCGACTATGGGAACCGGAGCCGGAGTTGCTTCCGCTTTGCTTTTTATGCTTTTTGTATACTGGGTAAACAGGAAGAATATTAAAAGAAGACTGGCACGGGATACTCATTCACGGGATGAGGCTACCAGTGAGGTGATGAAGAATATTGTCCTCATTGTAATGCCGATCATTCTCAGTTCTTTCATTTACAATGTAAATGGTTTTATTAACAGCTACATGTATTCCGGCATTCAGGGCTTTAAGGGGATTGATCACGACACGATTACGAGTCTGTATGCGGAGTATGGTTATTATATGACACTGATCAATATTCCGCTGACACTTGCAAGTACAGCGCCGACCTCCATGATTCCGGAAGTTTCTGCCCAGTATGCCAAGAGAAACATGGACAGTGCCCGGGATAAGATTGACCGCGCGACCTGGATCAGTATGTTTATTTCCATTCCATGTGCAGTGGGGCTTGCGGTTCTTGCAGGACCTATCACCAGATTGCTTTTCCCGCGGACAGAGGGAGCTGCAGCCCAGCTGATGATGCTTGGCGTTATCACCATTATCCTCAATGGAAATTCCAATATTTCCAATGGAGTGCTTCAGGGAATCGGTAAGCCGAATATCCCGATGATCAATGCGGCTATTGCACTGGTGGTAGATGTGATCGCCATGGCGATCCTGCTTCTGGTCACGGACCTTGGAGTTTATTCCATTGTAATTGCCATGATCATATATGCGGTAGTAATGTGTCTGCTCAATGAACGCGCTATGAAGCAATATATGCAGTATAAGAATCCATGGAGAAGTGCTTATCTGAATCCTCTTCTGGCTTCCGTGCCCATGGCAGTAGTGGCCGGGTTCTCCTATTATGGAATTTACAAGCTGATTCATTCCAATTTTATCAGCCTTGGAATTGCAGTTGTGCTTGCTGTGATCGTATACTTTATTGTCTATCTGGCAGTGAGCAAGCCTTCTGACGAGCAGTTTGCCATGATGCCAGGCGGAGCTTATTTAAAGAAAATTGCGGGTAAATTGCCATTTTAACCTTAACATTATATTTGTGTTAATATGTAACGAAAGGCCCCTCAGAGCAGTAGTTCTGAGGGGCCTTTTGCTACACTTATTAAAAATTTATGCGTTTTTCTTTTCTTCTTCAGCCTTCAGATTCTTCTGTGCAGTGGAAAGCATCAGCTTAATACGGTTCAGCTGGTTTACCTCACTTGCGCCAGGATCATAGTCGATGGCTGCAATATTTGCCTTCGGATACTGACGGCGGATTTCTTTGATAACACCTTTTCCTACAATGTGGTTCGGCAGACAGCCAAATGGCTGGATACATACAATGTTCGGAACATCATCATGAATCAGCTCCATCATTTCACCGGTCAGGAACCAGCCCTCTCCAGTCTGATTACCTTCGGACACGATCGGCCGTGCCATCTTGGCCAGATCACGGATGTCGGCGGTAGGATGGAAATGGCGGCTCTCAGCAAGAGCTTCATTGGCAGTCTTACGAACCCAGTCAATTGCCTTGATGCCCATATTTCCAATGAAAGCCTTGGACTTCTTGAAGCCCAGATTCTCGGCTTTGAAATTCTGGTTATAGAAGCAGTAGGACATAAAGTCGATCAGATCCGGTACTACCGGCTCAGCGCCTTCCGCTTCCAGAAGCTCTGCAAGATGATTGTTCGCTGCTGGAAGGAATTTTACCAGGATCTCACCTACAATACCAACACGTGGTTTCTTCTCATCGCTGATCGGGATGGTATCAAAATCATGAACCATTTCCCGGCTCATTTTCTTAAACTGGCTGTGGCTTAAAGAGCTTCCGGAAACAAATGCGATTACGCGCTGTTCCCAGATCTTATGCTTGCGGTTTACAATTCCTTTCTCCAGCTCGTATGGACGCATACGGTAAATGCACTTCATCAGAATATCACCAAATACAGCTGCATATACAACCGCCTTGATAAGTGGAAGGGTAAGCTTGAAGCCAGGGTTGCTCTCCAGACCGCTTAAGTTAATGGAGATGACCGGAACCTGCTCCATGCCGGCTTTCTTAAGGGCACGGCGGATAAAAGCAATATAGTTGGAAGCACGGCATCCGCCTCCTGTCTGTGACATGAGAACAGCTGTTTTATTCAGGTCGTATTTGCCGGATAGAAGAGCGTCCATAATCTGTCCTACAACGATCAGGGAAGGATAACATGCGTCGTTGTTTACGTATTTCAGCCCCACATCAACGGCATGCTTGTTGTCATTTGGAAGGACCTCCAGATGATAACCATTTGCATTAAAGGCAGCCTCCAGAAGGGAGAAGTGTACCGGTGACATCTGCGGGCAGAGGATGGTGTAATTCTTGCGCATTTCTTTGGTAAATACCACCTTCTCAATAGAAGACGGATTGATGGTACGCTGCTTCTTCTGCGCATCCTTGGCACGGAGGGCTGCAAGAAGAGATCTGACACGGATTCTTGCAGCACCAAGGTTGTTTACCTCGTCAATTTTCAGACAGGTATAAATCTTACCACTGCCATCCAGAATCTCATAAACCTCATCTGTGGTTACGGCATCAAGTCCGCAGCCAAAAGAGTTCAGCTGGATCAGATCCAGGTCATCCCTTGTCTTTAGATAGTTTGCTGCGGCATAAAGTCTGGAATGGTACATCCACTGGTCATTGACACGGATCGGTCTCTCAACCGGAACCAGATGGGAAACAGAATCCTCAGTGAGGACAGCAACACCATAGCTGTTGATCAGATCCGGGATACCATGGTGGATCTCCGGGTCAATATGGTAAGGACGTCCTGCAAGAACGATACCTCTGCGGCCGGTCTGTTTCAGGTACTGAAGGGTTTCCTCGCCTTTTGTCTCGATGTCTTTATGTACGGCAGCCAGTTCCTCCCAAGCCTTATGGGCAGCTTCTTTTACCTCAGAAGCCGGGATTTTCGGGAAAATTTCCGTCAGTCTCTTGGTGACGATTTCCTCAGAAGTCAGTGCCAGGAACGGATTCATAAAGGTAATAGACGGATCATGAAGCTCGTCTACGTTATTCTTGATGTTCTCCGCATAGGAGGTAACGATCGGGCAGTTGTAATGGTTGACTGCGTCCGGGAACTCGTTGCGCTCATAAGGGATACATGGGTAGAAAATAAAATTCACACCGTTTTTAAGCAGCCAGGTTACATGTCCGTGGGCAAGCTTGGCAGGGTAGCACTCGGATTCACTTGGAATGGACTCAATACCCAGCTCGTAGATCTTTCTGGTAGAGGTAGGGGAAAGCACTACCTGGTATTTCAGCTCTGTAAAGAAGGTGTACCAGAAAGGATAGTTCTCAAACATGTTCAGGACTCTTGGGATACCCACTTTGCCTCGGGTGGCTTTATCCGGGGAAAGCGGCTCGTAGGAGAAAATCCGCTTGTATTTATATTCGTAAAGGTTCGGAATGTGATCCTTGTTTTTCTCTTTGCCGATACCACGCTCGCAGCGGTTTCCGCTTACAAACTGGCGGCCGCCTGTGAATTTGTTAATGGTAAGACGGCAGTTGTTGGTACATCCGTGACAGTTTGCCATGGATGTGGTGTATTTCAGCTCATTGATCTTGTCAATGGAAAGCATGGTGGTCTCACGGCCTTCTGCATGATAACGCTCTTTGGCAATCAGGGCAGCACCAAAAGCACCCATGATTCCGGCGATGTCAGGACGGATGGCTTCACAGCCTGCAATACGCTCGAAGCTTCGAAGAACACCGTCATTGTAGAAGGTTCCGCCCTGTACTACAATGTGTCTGCCAAGCTCCTTGGCATCGGAAACCTTGATAACTTTGTAAAGGGCATTCTTGATAACGGAATATGCAAGGCCGGCAGAGATATCAGCTACGGAAGCACCTTCCTTCTGGGCCTGCTTTACCTTGGAATTCATGAATACCGTACATCTGGTTCCAAGATCGATAGGATGCTCTGCGAAGAGGGCTGCTTTGGCGAAATCCTGTACGGAATAGTTCAGGGATTTGGCAAAGGTCTCGATGAAGGAACCACAGCCAGAGGAACATGCCTCATTGAGCTGTACACTGTCAACGGTCTGGTTACGGATCTTGATACACTTCATATCCTGACCACCGATATCCACGATACAGTCAACCTCCGGATCAAAGAAAGCGGCTGCGTAATAATGGGAGACTGTCTCTACCTCTCCCTCGTCCAAAAGCAGAGCGGCTTTCATCAGGGCCTCACCGTAACCGGTGGAGCAGGAGAATGCGATATGGGCATCCTCCGGGAGAAGACTGTAGATCTCCTGAATGGAACGGATGGCAGTCTTAAGGGGACTTCCGTTATTATTGCTGTAGAAGGAGTAAAGCAGGGTACCGTCCTCACCTACTACAGCGGTTTTTGTAGTGGTGGAACCGGCATCGATTCCCAGATAACAGTTGCCGTGATACTGGGAAAGCTCGCCCTTCTTCACCTGATAAGCACTCTGGCGCTTGTTAAATGCTTCATAATCCTCCTGGGTGGCAAAAAGCGGCTCCATACGCTCCACCTCGAAGTCCATCTTAATGGAATTCTTCAGCCGGTCCTTCATATCGGTAAGAGATACGGTCACCTCATCTTTGGCATTCATGGCAGAACCCATGGCTGCGAAAAGGTGGGAATTCTCAGGTGTGATGGCGTGCTCGTCATCCAGCTTCAGGGTACGGATAAATGCGGCCTTCAGCTGATCCAGGAAATGAAGGGGACCGCCAAGGAAAGCTACATGTCCGCGGATCGGTTTCCCACAGGCAAGGCCGGAGATGGTCTGGTTTACCACTGCCTGGAAAATGGAAGCGGAAAGGTCTTCCTTGGTAGCACCGTCATTGATCAGTGGCTGGATATCAGTCTTGGCAAATACACCACAGCGGGCTGCGATGGGGTAAAGTGCCTTATAGTTCCTGGCATATTCATTCAGTCCGGTGGCGTCTGTCTGAAGCAGGGATGCCATCTGGTCGATGAAAGAACCGGTACCGCCGGCACAGATACCATTCATACGCTGTTCGATATTACCGCCCTCGAAATAGATGATCTTGGCGTCCTCGCCGCCCAGCTCGATGGCTACGTCTGTCTGCGGTGCGATCTTCTGAAGGGAAGTGGATACTGCAATAACCTCCTGGACAAAAGGAACGCCCAGGTGATTGGCAAGGGTCAGACCGCCGGACCCGGTGATCACCGGGTGCAGGGTAAGCTCGCCAAGCTTCTCATAGGCTTTCTCAAGAAGCTCTGCCAGAGTCTCCTGGATGTTGGCGAAATGACGCTGGTAATCTGCAAAAAGCAGAGTGTCATTCTCGTCAAGTATTGCAATTTTGACAGTGGTGGAACCGATGTCAATTCCTAATGTATATTTATTGCTCATGTAAAAAATATGCCTCCTCGTTTGTGCTTGCAAATGCCGGACAAAGGCGGCTAAAAGCCTGTTTATCTGACATTCGTGTGGGATGAAAAAATCCCCAAACTTTCTTATTTATATGTAGTGTTTTTGAGTGAAGATATTCCGTAGTATTATACGATACAGGACATTAAATGGCAATGTAAAAGTTTAACAAGGATTCTCGCACAAAGTGTTGAATTTTCGGTTATTTCGGGCTATAATAGATAAAGCTTTGTGCCTGAACAGACATCGGGCTTTTGTTAAGATGAAATTTTCCAGTTTTACGATAAAAGAAAGGATATGTATATGGCGAAATATACACTTATGAAAACAGAAGGCCGCGCCAAGCGTGCCCAGTTTGAGACTGTACACGGAACCATCCAGACCCCTGTGTTTATGAACGTAGGAACGGTTGGTGCCATTAAGGGGGCTGTATCCACCATGGATCTGAAGGACATCGGGACTCAGGTGCAGCTTTCCAATACTTACCATCTTCATGTGCGGACAGGAGATAAGCTGATCAAGGAGTTCGGCGGACTTCACAAGTTTATGGTCTGGGACAGACCGATCCTTACGGACTCCGGCGGCTTCCAGGTATTTTCCCTGGCAGGCCTGCGCAAGATCAAAGAAGAAGGCGTCTATTTCCAGTCCCATATTGACGGACATAAGATCTTCATGGGACCGGAGGAGAGTATGCAGATCCAGTCCAATCTTGGCTCTACCATTGCTATGGCTTTTGATGAATGTCCAAGCAGTGTAGCCAGCAGGGAATATGTACAGAATTCTGTAGACCGTACCACCAGATGGCTGGAGCGTTGTAAAGCCGAGATGGCAAGACTGAACAGCCTGCCGGATACGGTAAATAAAGAGCAGCTGCTTTTCGGAATCAACCAGGGCGCGATTTATGAAGATATCCGTATCGCACATGCGGACACTATTTCGAAGCTGGATCTGGACGGCTATGCAGTTGGTGGTCTTGCAGTTGGGGAAACCCATGAGCAGATGTATCACATTCTGGATGAGGTCGTACCTCATCTGCCGCAGGATAAGCCGACTTATCTTATGGGGGTTGGTACTCCTGCAAATATTCTGGAGGGTGTTGCAAGAGGAATCGATTTCTTTGACTGCGTTTACCCAAGCCGTAACGGACGCCATGGTCATGTCTACACCAATCATGGCAAGCTGAATCTGTTTAACGCCAAGTATGAGCTGGATCCCAAGCCGATCGAAGAGGGATGCCAGTGTCCGGCCTGCCAGCATTACAGCAGAGCTTATATCCGCCACCTTCTGAAGGCGAAGGAGATGCTTGGAATGCGTCTTTGTGTGCTTCATAATCTGTATTTCTACAATCACATGATGGAAGAGATCCGGGATGCATTAGATCAGGGGAATTTCGCAGAATATAAGGAAATGCGCCTGGCTGGTTTTGAAGAGGGGAAAATCAACAGCAGATACAGCAAATGATAATATGCTTTCCGAAATAAATATAAAAAATCGCAAAACCACTTGAAGAATCAAGGCTTTTTGTGTATTATATACTATAATGCGCTGGTGAGGGAGCGGATGGATTTACCAGATACGTTCCTGCATACCCGGCGGGAGGACCAGAAGAGGCAGGAAGCCCCTTCGGCTAAGTAAGAAACAGGAGGATTAGCAAATGGACGCATCAAGCGGAATGAGTATGGGATTTACCATCGTATGGCTGGTTGTACTTTTCGGTATTATGTATTTTCTGATGATCAGACCTCAGAAGAAAGAGCAGAAGAGAGTACAGGCTATGCTCAGTGATATGGCTGTAGGTGACAGCATTGTAACCACAAGCGGTTTCTACGGTGTCATCATTGACATGACAGAAGAAGACGTGATCGTAGAGTTCGGTAACAATAAGAACTGCCGTATCCCTATGAGAAAACAGGCAATCGCCGAAGTTGAGAAAGCAGAGCAGGCTTCTGCATAATCAGAGCGTGCACGGTCTGGATTTTTTTGAATATGTTTAAGAATGGCTTCACTCGTGTAAGAGTGAGGCTTTTCTTTTTATTACGGTATTATTTAATTGCATCTTTATTCAAAGAATAGTATGTCTTTGCATAAATCACTTTAATATTTGCATAAATCACTTTATATAAGATGGAAAACGACAGTTTTTTACTTTAATAGGTTGAAATCTGAAAGAAAGTGCGTTATTATAATAACAATTACCCATTGATGTCAGGAGAGACGCGGAAATTCCCACTGGCATTCAGGAACAAAGGAGAGGAAATTATTATGAATTACAATATTTCGTTGATTCCAGGTGACGGTATCGGCCCGGAAATCGTTGCAGAAGCTAAGAAAGTTCTGGATAAAGTGTGCGAGAAATATGGACACAGCTTTTCCTATTCTGAGGTACTTCTTGGCGGAGCTTCCATTGATGTACATGGAGTACCGCTTACAGACGAGGCAATTGCCACAGCAAAGGCTTCTGATGCAGTTCTTATGGGTTCCATCGGCGGTGATGCCAAGACATCCCCATGGTACAAGCTGGAGCCATCCAAACGTCCGGAGGCAGGTCTTCTGGCCATCCGTAAGGCACTGAATCTTTTTGCAAATCTCCGTCCTGCATATTTATACAATGAGCTTCGCGCAGCATGCCCTCTTCGTGACGAGATCATCGGAGACGGCTTCGACATGATCATTGTCCGTGAGCTGACAGGCGGTCTTTACTTCGGAGAGAGAAAGACAGTAGAAGAGAATGGAGTGACGAAAGCAATTGACACCCTTTCCTATAATGAAAATGAGATCCGCAGAATTGCCATCAAGGCATTCGACATTGCCATGAAGCGCCGCAAGAAAGTGACAAGCGTTGACAAGGCAAACGTTCTGGATTCCTCCAGACTGTGGAGAAAAGTAGTAGAAGAAGTAGCGAAGGATTATCCGGAAGTTACTCTTGAGCACATGCTGGTTGACAACTGTGCCATGCAGCTTGTAAGAGATCCGAAACAGTTCGACGTGATCCTTACAGAGAATATGTTCGGTGACATTCTTTCTGACGAGGCAAGTATGGTTACCGGTTCCATCGGAATGCTTTCCTCTGCAAGCCTGAATGAGACCAAGTTTGGTCTTTACGAGCCAAGCCACGGTTCCGCACCTGACATTGCAGGACAGAATAAGGCCAACCCAATCGCGACCATCCTTTCCGCAGCTATGATGCTTCGTTTCTCCTTAGATCTGGACGAGGAAGCAAATGCTGTTGAAGCAGCAGTACAGAAGGTTCTCACAGCCGGCTACCGCACAGGCGACATTATGTCTGAGGGATGCACTCTGGTTGGAACGAAAGAGATGGGCGACCTGATCGCGAAGGAAATCTGATAGGAATATAGTTATAAATAATTATGTATAGAATGATTTATCAGCACTTTCCCGGTGCTGAAGAATAAAGGAGATTCAGGATATGAGAAGTGACGCAGTAAAAAAAGGCTCACAGCAGGCACCTCACCGTTCCCTGTTTAATGCCCTTGGAATGACAAAAGAAGAAATGGAGCGCCCGTTAGTTGGTATCGTATGCTCTTATAACGAAATCGTACCAGGCCATATGAACCTGGATAAAATCGCCCAGGCTGTCAAGCTTGGTGTAGCAATGGCTGGTGGAACACCAGTCATGTTCCCGGCAATCGCTGTCTGTGATGGTATTGCAATGGGACACATCGGTATGAAATACTCTCTGGTAACAAGAGACCTGATCGCAGATTCCACAGAGGCAATGGCACTGGCTCACCAGTTTGATGCCCTTGTTATGATCCCGAACTGCGACAAGAACGTACCGGGACTTCTGATGGCAGCAGCCAGAATCAATGTTCCTACCGTATTCGTAAGTGGCGGTCCTATGCTGGCCGGTCATTTAAACGGACATAAGACAAGCCTTTCCAGTATGTTTGAGGCTGTAGGAGCTTACGCAGCAGGCAAGCTTACCGAAGAAGGCCTTACCGAGTGCGAGAATAAAACATGTCCTACCTGTGGCTCCTGTTCCGGTATGTATACTGCAAACAGCATGAACTGCCTGACAGAAGTACTTGGTATGGGACTGAAAGGAAACGGAACCATTCCGGCTGTTTATTCCGAGCGTATCCGTCTTGCGAAACACGCAGGAATGCAGGTAATGGAAATGTACCGCCGCAACATCCGTCCGAGAGACATTATGACAAAAGAGGCTATTTTAAATGCCCTTACCGTAGATATGGCACTTGGATGCTCTACAAACAGTATGCTTCATCTTCCGGCCATCGCACATGAGATCGGCTGGGATTTCGATATCAGCTTTGCAAATGAGATCAGTGCAAAGACTCCGAACATCTGTCATCTGGCACCGGCAGGCCCGACTTACATGGAAGACCTGAATGAGGCCGGCGGTGTATATGCAGTTATGAATGAGCTGAACAAGAAGGGACTCCTTCACACAGAATGCATGACTGTAACAGGCAAGACAGTAGGCGAGAACATCAAAGACTGTGTAAATCTGAACCCGGAAGTTATCCGCCCAATTGACAATCCATACAGCACCACAGGCGGACTTGCTGTACTTCGTGGTAACCTTGCACCAGACGGAAGCGTAGTAAAACGTTCCGCAGTTGTTGCTGAAATGATGGTTCACGAAGGTCCTGCAAGAGTATTTGACTGTGAGGAAGACGCAATTGCAGCAATCAAAGGCGGTAAGATCGTAGAAGGTGACGTTGTAGTCATCCGTTACGAGGGACCGAAGGGTGGCCCTGGTATGAGAGAAATGCTGAACCCGACCTCTGCAATCGCAGGTATGGGACTTGGTTCTTCTGTAGCTCTTATCACAGACGGACGTTTCAGTGGTGCATCCAGAGGTGCTTCCATCGGACACGTTTCACCAGAGGCAGCAGTTGGCGGTCCGATTTCCCTGGTAGAAGAGGGAGATATCATCAGCATCAACATTCCTGAACTGAAACTGGAACTGAAGGTTTCTGATGAGGAACTTGCAGCGAGAAAAGCAAAATGGCAGCCAAGAGAGCCGAAGGTAACGACTGGATATCTTGCAAGATATGCAGCAATGGTAACCTCCGGAAACCGTGGCGCGATCCTTGAGGTACCGAAAGCAAAATAAAGGATCTGCCAGGCTAAGTTAAGAGAAACCCTAAGGAGGAAACGAAATTGCAGCTTACAGGAGCGGAAATCATCATAGAATGTTTACTGGAGCAAAGCGTGGATACCGTCTTTGGTTATCCAGGCGGCGCGATCCTGAACGTTTATGACGCCCTTTACCGATATAGTGATAAAATCAAACATGTACTTACTTCCCATGAGCAGGGAGCTTCCCATGCAGCAGACGGCTATGCCCGTGCAACCGGCAAGGTCGGTGTGTGTCTGGCAACCTCCGGACCTGGTGCTACCAACCTGGTGACCGGAATCGCCACAGCGTGTATGGACTCTGTTCCTGTGGTAGCGATTACCTGCAACGTTGGAACTGCACTTCTTGGAAAAGATTCTTTCCAGGAGGTGGATATCGCAGGTATCGTTATGCCTGTGACAAAACACAGCTACATTGTCAAAGATGTAACACAGCTTGCGGACACTATCCGTAAAGCTTTTACCATCGCAAAAAGCGGTCGTCCGGGTCCGGTACTTGTAGACGTACCAAAGGATGTAACCGCTGCGAAATGTGAATATATCCGTCACACCATCACAGCCGTAGAGCCTAAGGTGGACACCATCCGCTCGGAGGATGTAGATACAGCAGCACAGATGATCGCAGCAGCGAAGAAACCATTTATCTTCGTAGGCGGCGGCGCCGTGATCGCAGATGCTTCCGAAGAGGTTCGTGCTCTTGCGCACAAGATTCAGGCACCGGTCTGCGACAGCCTTATGGGAAAAGGTGCTTTTTCCGGAGAGGATGAGCTTTATACAGGCCCGGTTGGAATGCATGGAACCAAGACTTCCAATTATGCAATGTGTGAATGCGATCTTCTGATCACCCTTGGCGCACGTTTCAGCGACCGTGTGACAGGAGATACCAAGACCTTCGCACCGAAGGCAAAAATCCTGCAGATCGATGTGGATGCTGCCGAGATCAACAAAAATGTTACGGTGGATGCCTCCGTTATCGGAGATTTGAAGGAAGTGCTGAAGCTTCTTCTGGTAAAAATTCCAGAGCAGAAGCATGAAGAGTGGGTACAGCACATTCAGGATATGAAAGAAAAATATCCGTTAAACTACGATCATTCCCAGCTTACCGGACCATATGTGATCCAGAAGCTTTATGAACTGACAGGTGGAGATGCGATCATTTCCACTGATGTTGGACAGCACCAGATGTGGGCTGCCCAGTATTTCAAATTTAAGGAGCCGAGAACCTTCCTTACATCAGGAGGGCTTGGTACCATGGGTTATGGCCTTGGCGCAGCCATCGGAGCGAAGATGGGCTACCCGGACAAAACTGTGGTAAATATAGCAGGAGACGGCTGTTTCCGTATGAACATGAACGAGATCGCTACCGCAGTCCGCTGCGGCAGACCTCTTGTCCAGATCATTCTGAACAATCATGTACTTGGAATGGTACGTCAGTGGCAGACTCTTTTCTATGATCACAGATATTCCCAGACTGTCTTAAATGATGGTGTGGACTTCGTGAAAGTATCTGAGGCAATGGGAGCAAAAGCAATCCGCGTTACGAAGATGGAAGAAGTAGAGCCTGCACTTAAGATGGCGCTTTCATCAGAGGAACCGGTAGTTCTCGACTGCTGGATCGACCAGGATTTAAGCGTATATCCTATGGTTCCTGCAGGTGCAAGTTTAGATGAGGTATTTGACGAGGAGGATGTGAAGAAATGAGCAGAGTGTACAATTTTTCCGCAGGACCAGCAGTCCTTCCGGAAGAGGTGTTAAAAGAAGTCGCAGATGAGATGATGGATTACAATGGTACCGGAATGTCCGTTATGGAGATGAGCCACAGAAGTGCTGCATTCCAGGAAATCATCGACACAGCCGAGAAGGATCTCCGCGAGCTGATGAATATTCCGGACAACTACAAGGTACTGTTCCTTCAGGGCGGCGCTTCCCAGCAGTTTGCCATGATCCCTATGAACCTTATGAAAAATAAGGTTGCTGACTATATTGTAACCGGTCAGTGGGCAAAAAAAGCATACCAGGAAGCACAGAAATACGGAAAAGCAAATAAGATCGCTTCTTCCGAGGACAAAACCTTCTCCTACATTCCGGATTGCAGTGATCTGCCGATCAGCCCGGATGCAGACTATGTTTATATCTGCGAGAACAACACCATTTATGGAACCAAGTTCAAAGAACTTCCAAATACAAAAGGTAAAACACTGGTAGCAGACGTATCCTCCTGTTTCCTTTCCGAGCCTGTTGATGTAAGCAAATATGGTATTATCTATGGCGGTGTCCAGAAGAATATCGGACCTGCTGGTATGGTAATTGCCATTATCCGTGAAGACCTGATCACAGAAGATGTTCTTCCTGGTACACCTACCATGCTTACTTATAAGACACATGCAGACGCAGGTTCCCTTTATAATACACCGAACGCATACTGCATTTATGTATGCGGCAAGGTATTCAAATGGCTGAAGAAAATGGGCGGCCTGGAAGAAATGAAGAAACGCAATGAGGAGAAAGCAAAGATCCTTTATGATTTCCTTGATTCCAGCAAGCTTTTCCACGGCACAGTTGTTCCGAAAGACCGTTCTCTTATGAATGTACCTTTCGTAACAGGTGACAAAGAGATGGATGCGAAATTTGTTGCTGAGGCTGCCAAAGCAGGTCTTGTGAACCTGAAAGGCCACAGAACAGTGGGCGGCATGAGAGCCAGCATTTACAATGCTATGCCAAAGGCTGGTGTGGAAGCACTGGTTGCATTCATGAAAAAGTTTGAGGAGGAAAATGCGTAATGTTTCAGTATCATTGCCTGAATCCGATTGCCCAGAAAGGCCTGGACATTTTTGATGAAAAATATAAAAAAGCGGACACTCTGGATGACTGCCAGGCAGTCCTTGTAAGAAGTGCCAAAATGCATGACATGGAGCTTCCAGAAAGTGTTGCGGTGATCGCACGTGCCGGTGCCGGAGTAAATAATATTCCGGTGCAGGAATGCGCTGAGAAAGGTATCGTTGTATTTAATACTCCTGGTGCCAATGCAAACGGTGTTAAGGAGCTGGTTCTTGCAGGTATGCTTCTTGCTTCCCGTGATATCGTCGGTGGTATTGAATGGGTGCAGAGAGAGAAAGACCAGGAGGATATCGATAAGCTTGCTGAGAAGCAGAAAAAGCAGTTCGCGGGCTGTGAGATCATGGGCAAAAAGCTTGGTATCATCGGTCTTGGTGCTATCGGAAGTATGGTTGCAAATGCAGCAGCTTCTCTTGGTATGGAAGTCTATGGTTATGATCCATACATCTCCATTGATGCAGCATGGAACCTTTCCCGTACCATCAAGCACAGCAAGAGCTTAGATGAGATCTACAGCAAATGTGATTACATCACTGTTCATGTGCCGCTTCTTGATTCCACCAAGAAGATGATCGACAAAGAGGCATTTGCCAAGATGAAAGACGGCGTTGTTCTTCTGAACTTTGCACGTGATCTTCTGGTTGATGAGGATGCACTGATCGAGGCACTTGACAGTGGCAAGGTGAAGAAATATGTAACAGATTTTGCAAACCATACCGTAGCCGGTCATGAGGGAATTCTGGTTACCCCACATCTTGGAGCTTCCACAGAAGAGTCTGAGGAGAACTGTGCGGTGATGGCTGTGAAAGAGGTCCGTGATTTCCTTGAAAATGGTAATATCAAGAACTCTGTAAACTTCCCGAACTGCGACATGGGTACCTGCGTGGCAGTTGGCCGTATTGCCATCACGCACAAAAATATCCCGAATATGATCAGCCAGCTGACCAAGATTCTTGGCGCAGAGGGACTGAACATTGCAGATATGACCAACAAGAGTAAAGGGGAGTACGCGTACACTCTGATCGATCTGGAGAGCGCAGCTTCCGCAGAGGCACTGGATGCCTTAAAGGCAATCGAAGGGGTTTCTAAGGTTCGTGTAGTGAAATAAATGGGATAAGAATACAATCGTAAATATTTGCAATAATATAAAAAGTATTTCAATAATAAAACAGGAATAACTAATTTTCACATTAGCGATTCCTGTTTTTTGTTAATTTAAATTGTTAATAAAAAGTACAAACCATAAATTACGGTCTAAAAGCTGCATGTTTATCGTCCACTCTGCGCAATAAATCCCTCAACCTCTTCCCGGGTAGGCATTACACGCAGCGCACCCTTGCGGGTAGTGATCAGAGAAGCACCTGCGTTTGCGAAGGTGAGCATTTCCATAAGATTCTCATCTGTGAGATCAGTAAGACCATGATCCAGCACATAGTTCAGGATGCTGGCACAGAAAGTATCTCCGGCGCCTGTGGTCTCAATGGTATGCTCCTGAAGGAATGGAGCGCATTCTACACGGCGACCTTTGTAATAGGCACGACTTCCGTCCTTACCCATGGTAATCAGGACAAGGGGAATATGATATTTCTCTTCGATCAGGGCAGCTCCTTTGTCATAGTCTGTGGTGTCAAAGAGGAATTCTACCTCATTGTCAGAAATCTTCAGCACGTCGCATTTGGTGAGGCCATATTCGATCTCCCTACGTGCATCCTCCAGGGATTTCCACAGCGGAGGGCGGAGGTTCGGATCAAAAGTAACGATACAGCCGGCTTCTTTGGCGACTTCGATGGCATGGCGTGTGGCCTTCCGGACTCCTTCATGAGTGGAAGAGAGGGTTCCGAAATGGAAAATACGGGAATCGCGGATCAGATCATCCGGTACTTCCTCTTCAGTCAGCATCATATCTGCACCTGGATTACGGTAGAAAGAGAAATCTCTGTCTCCATCCGGGTAAGTATGCACAAATGCAAGTGTAGTATGTACTTCCTCGTCCATGATAAGGGCTCTTGTATCAATTCCAACTTCTTCAACAGCAGCTTTCAGCTGGTTCCCGAACATGTCTTTCCCAACTTTTCCGATAAAAGCAGTTTTCTTACCAAGGCGTTCAAGCATTGCAAGTACGTTACAAGGTGCTCCACCAGGATTGGCTTCCATAATTGGGTTGCCCTGTGTACTGGTTCCGTTCTCTGTAAAATCAATGAGAAGTTCACCAAGTGCAGTCACGTCATAGCTTCGATTGCTCATTGAAAAATCCTCCTTAGACATTTTCAGAATATATATCAATAATTTAACGCAGCAGGTGGGATTTGTCAAACAAATTCCTTTCTTTTTTTGGTGGAAAATGGTAAAATAGAAACAAATTATTAGCTATTGGTCACAGAGTGAACAGTAGCAATTATTGCAGTTTATGAAAGTGTTTGGAAGGTTATCGCTTAAACTTTCGGGAAACACGAAATGTGCTGCAATATTAAAAATATGCTCAGAATACCCGAAAAAATATAACAATAATGACATCTTTAAAGCATTGTGCAGCACTCTAAAATTAGATAGAAGTGCAGATGTTTTTATTTTATATAGAACTGGGGATCTGGCAATCCGTGAATTTTGGCGGGGAAATGGAGAGGCTTATGAGTAAAACAGTATACGATTATATGGACTGGCCAGGAATTGAAGCGGTTGTGTATGGGGAGGAGACAGCTCCCAGAGATGTGATGGGACCGAGGCTGACACCAGATGGGGTATTGATACAGGGCTTTTTCCCGGAGGCCAAGTCTGCAGCTGTAGCTGTGGGGCGTAAGAAATATGAGATGGAACTGGAGGATGAGGCTGGTTATTATGCAGTGCTGATTCCAGGGAGAAAGATACCGGATTACGAATTCCAGGTAGAATTTGAGAAAGAGACGAAGAAATTTAAAGACGCCTATGCATTTGGGGGACTCCTTACAGAAGAGGATGAGCGTGCTTTCCTTAGCGGCGTTTATTATGAAGCTTATAGGAAAATGGGGGCACATCCTATGATAATGGACGGTGTGGCAGGAACCCATTTTGCGGTCTGGGCACCAAATGCCATCCGTGTAAGTGTCGTAGGCGGATTTAATAACTGGGATGGCAGGATACTGCCCATGCATAGGATGCCGATGTCTGGCATTTTTGAATTATTTGTTCCAGGTGTGAAGCCAGGAGATGCCTACCGCTATGAGATCAAAGCGCGAGGTGATGTGCTCCTTCAGAAAGCAGATCCCTATGGGAACAGAACCCAGCCGGCACCGGCCTGGAATTCGGTTGTGGAAGATGTGACAGATTTCCAGTGGAAAGATGATAAATGGATGGCAGACCGTAAGAAATATAATGACCGTAAGCAGCCGGTTTCCATATATGAGACAAGTCTTGGACAGTGGAAGGATGGAAAGAAGCTGATCCGCTTTGTAAAAGAGGAAGGATATACCCATGTGGAGCTTCATCCGGTTATGGAATTTCTTGGGGAGAATTCAGATGGATATCCCACATCCGCATATTTTGCCGTTAGTACACGCTATGGTACACCGGCAGAGTTTGCCGCATTGATAGATGAGCTCCACCAGGAAGAAATCGGCGTGATCCTGGACTGGTCACCGGCTCAGTTCCCAAGATATGCAGGCGGCCTGGAGAAATTCGACGGAACCCCACTTTACGAAGTGAAGAATCCGGATATGGCAGTTCACCCTATGTGGGGAACCATGCTTTACAATTATGACAGTCCTATGGTAAAGGATTTTCTGATTTCCAATGCCTGCTTCTGGCTGGAAGTATTCCATGCGGATGGGCTTCGTATGGACGATGTAGACGCTATGCTTTATCTGGATTATGGACGGAGAAATGGCTGGACACCCAATATTTACGGTTCCAATGAGAATCTTCATGCCATTGAGTTCCTGAAGCATTTGAATTCCATTGTGAAAAAACGCAGTCCCGGAGTAATTCTGATCGCTCAGGAGGATGGGCTGTGGCCGCAGCTGACCGATAGCGTGGAAAATGACCATATGGGCTTTGACTATAAGTGGAGCGGCGGATGGACGAAAGATTTTCTTTCCTACTTATCAGTAGATCCGATTCTGCGTAAGAACCACTATGACCAGCTGACTTTGTCCAGTTTATATGCTTATTCCGAGCATTATATCCTTACACTTGGAAGCAGGGATGTGGGAACTCTGGATGACTTCCTTAAGAAGCTTCCAGGAGATGAGAAACAGAAGCTGGCCCAGGTAAGGGAAGCCTATTCTTATATGATGGTTCATCCTGGCTGCAAGATGATGGCACCACAGGGGGATATGCCAGAAGAGCTTGCGAAATGTGTCCAGGCATTAAATACCCTTTACAAGAATTCACCGGCACTCTACCAGATGGATGATGAGTACGACGGATTCGAGTGGATCCAGCTCATGAAATATGAGGAAAATGTGATCGCTTTCCTTCGTAAGACAGAGATGCCAGAGGAGACATTGCTTGTAATCTGTAATTTCGCTGCGGATCCTTATACAAACTACCAGGTTGGGGTTCCATTTGCAGGTAAATATAAAGAGATTTTTAATAGTGATGCAGCTGAATTCGGTGGTGAGGGTGTAGTCAATCCACGTGCGAAGACCGCGAAAGCAGAAGAATGTGATGAACGGGAATTTTCCATCAAGGTGAAGTTGCCAGCACTTGGGGTAAGTATTTACAGCTGTACCCCGGGGACAGCGCCTGCGAAAACACTAGTCAGGAAAAAAGCGGCTACAACGAAAAAGGCGGCTGTAACGAAAAAAGCGGCTGCAACGAAAAAAGCAGCTGTAACGAAAAAAGCGGCTGTAACGAAAAAAGCAGCTGTAACAAAAAACGCAGTTGCAGCAAAAAAAGCCAAAGAAACCGTAGAAAAAGAGAAGGCAGCTAAATAATATAAAGTGGGGAAACAAAAAACATAAACAAGAATGTAAAGAAAAACAGGAGGTTTTTACACATGAGGGAAATTACAGCAGTAAAAATTAACACCACAGATTTTGCACCATACGGAACTTTTTATTCCATGACAGAGCCGGAGGGATATCCGTTGCAGGGAGAAATACACAAGTTTTACCCAGACCGCATTTCTGGCACCTGTGTAGGCAGTATGGGCTTTTCCCCGATCGCGGTGAAAAAAGATGACCGCATTGTAAAAATGGCAGAATACCATACAACGACCTGGGAGGGAATCGTAGCATTAGATGACGACATGATCATTCACGTTGCCCCGGCTTCTGGCGGCACCCCTGTCCCGGAGCTTGCCAAGGCTTTTATTGTTCCGAAAGGCAGCATGGTAAAGATTAACCAGGCAATCTGGCATTTATGTCCATTACCGGTACATAACGAGGTTCTTCATGCCATGATCATTCTCCCGGAATGTACCTACGCAAACGACTGTACAGTGGTTGAGTTTCCGGAGAAGGATTGGTTCAAGATAAAAATTTCTTGACAAACGTGAACATATCAACTAAAATATAATTTGTGTCTGGCAGATGACAGCATTTGCCAGAACATAAGCTGGAATAGCTCAGTCGGTAGAGCACTTCACTCGTAATGAAGGGGTCGTGAGTTCGAGTCTCATTTCCAGCTTTTTTTATGCAAAAAATTGTTTTCAAACAGGCAATTCTATGATAGAAGATGCCTTGATTGCAAACAAAGGAGACGAGGTACATGTCAGGTTATTCTGCCCCAGGCTTTTTTGAAAAGAAAATAGAGCGGGAAACTGCTGCAAGGGTTGCAGCTTTTTTAGGCGGACTTGGAAGAGGCTCTGAGAATCTTGGAGCTACCGGGGTGCGTTCTGACTGGATGGAGCAGGACGGACCTGCTGTTGTTGTACCTTTTTTTGAAATGTTTTATCAGAATACGGGTTACCGATATAGCAATATGCAGTAAATGCAGCACGTGAGCATGTACAGTGCTTAAGAAAAGGCATTTCTGAATGGCAGGCTAGTTGGTATCCCGTAATTTTTTTCGCAAATTTGACGGAAATTTAATGTAGCGATTGAAAAAATATAGTAATTTAAAAATATTGCAATTTAAAATAAAGCAGAGAGGAGGGGGCAAATGTCTGACTCATTTCTTGAATTAAAAAATCTGAAGAAGAGTTTTACTCCCGGGGAATATGTGCTGCAGGGAATCAACCTTAACATAGAACAAGGCGAATTCGTCACCCTGTTAGGTGCGTCCGGCTGTGGCAAGACCACTACCCTTCGTATCATTGCCGGGCTTGAGCAGCCGGATAGCGGCAGCGTCTGGCTGGAGGGCAAGGATGTGACAGCCCTTGAGCCAAACCAGCGGGACGTCAATACGGTTTTTCAGAACTACGCCCTTTTTCCCCATATGAACGTGGAGGACAATATTGGTTATGGCCTGAAAATCCGTAAAGTGCCGAAACCCCAGATAAAAGAAAAGGTGAAAGAAATGCTGGAGCTGGTTCAGTTGGAGGGATATGGGAAACGGAAACCAGCCGAACTTTCTGGTGGACAGAAGCAGAGAGTGGCAATTGCCAGGGCACTGGCCAATAATCCGAGAGTACTGCTTCTGGATGAGCCTCTTGGTGCGCTGGACTTGCAGCTGCGTCGTGCCATGCAGCTGGAACTAAAGCGCTTACAGAAGAAACTTGGAATTACGTTCATCTACATTACCCATGATCAGGAGGAGGCCATAAATATGTCTGATAGGATCGTGGTAATGAACCAGGGGCATTTCGAGCAGATCGGCACCCCGGATGAAATCTATAACCATCCGAAAACCAGCTATGTGGCGACTTTTGTTGGCAATGCCAATGTTTTAAAGGGCGAGCTTGTCGGTATGAAA
This sequence comes from Blautia sp. HCP3S3_H10_2, assembly GCF_052122375.1. Lineage (NCBI taxonomy): Bacteria > Bacillati > Bacillota > Clostridia > Lachnospirales > Lachnospiraceae > Blautia > Blautia sp. HCP3S3_H10_2. Next base: position 37,279 of record NZ_JBQKCL010000006.1, on the reverse strand, counting down.
GGAACTGTTGCCATCCGAAGAGAAAATATTATATTGGATGAATCCTGTAGCTTTGGGTATCGGGCGGTTGTAAAGGAGAAAAATTTCGCCGCCGGCCAGCTTCGAGTGCTTCTTACGCTCCCGGATGGAACGGAAATCACAGCCAGCCGCTTCGGAATGAATGCCAATATCCAGCCCGGGCAGCAGATTACATGGAATTTTGATCCTGGAACAGCGGTTATTGTTGATGATGACGTTTTAACTCCAGGAGGCAATCCATGATGGGCGGTCGCGGTCAAGACCGTGAAAATGCAAATAAGATGCGCATCCGTGGTCAGGATCTGAAAACTGCAAATATGCCAGGCGGGAAAAACAAAAAGGTTTCTGCTTCCAGGAAGCACACCCGAGCCTCCATCTGGATGATCCTGCCCCTGTACATCTTTACCCTGGTGTTTGTCGCCTGTCCACTTCTCTACATGGTAGCAATGAGCTTTGCTACTCCCGGAGAAGTCCATGGTGTACAGTGGATTTTTACGCTGGATAATTATAAGAAGATTCTGGAACCGGTATACCTGAATACCTTTCTCCAGTCTTTCCAATTAGCCTTTACAAGCACTATCTGCATTACATTGATCGGCTATCCGTTCGGCTACTTCATGGCGAAGCTGCCAGCCGGAGGCAAGAAGAAAGCCATGCTTCTTCTGATGCTCCCGTTCTGGGTGAATTCCCTGATCCGTCTTTACGGCTGGATCATCATCCTGCAGAAAAAAGGCCTTCTGAACTTTGTATTAAAGAAGCTTGGCCTGATCGAAAAGCCGTTGAAGATCATGTACAGTTATCCGGCCATTGTGATCGGCATGATCTATGTGCTGTTGCCATTTATGATCCTGTCCGTGTATTCCAGCGCGGAAAAACTGGACTGGTCGCTGGTAGAAGCCGCCCGGGATCTTGGCGCCAGCAAAGCGAAAGCGTTCTGGACAGTAAGCTTCAAGCTGACCTTGCCAGGACTTTTATCAGGAGTGATCCTGACTTTTGTTCCGTCCATGGGACTGTTTTTTATAGCAGATATTCTGGGCGGGAATAAGGTAGTACTGGTCGGAAGCCTGATCCAGGATCAGATGACCAGAGGAAATAACTGGCCTTTTGCGGCGGCACTGGCAGTTATTATGATGATTCTCACCACGTTAATGATCTTATTATATCGGAAAGTCACTGGTGCCAGTGAAGTGGAGGGACTTGGATGAAAAAAAGCACACTTCTGGAAAAAATATACCTGGGCGTGATCTTCTGCCTCATGTATCTTCCTGTGGCAGTGGTGATCGTATTTTCTTTCAACGAATCCAAGCTGCCGGTGCGGCTCACCGGATTTTCCCTGCAGTGGTACGAGAAGCTGTTCGCAGACAGTGCCATGATGGAAGCCCTTGTGAACAGCCTGATCCTTGGGGCGGCCAGCTGCGCAGTTTCCGCAGTTATTGGAACATTGGGAGCGGTAGGCCTGTCACGGATTCATTGGAAAACAAAAGGCGCATTGGAGTACATCTCCATTTTGCCCCTTATGATACCGGAAATTATCCTGGGCATGGTTTTGATGGCATTTTTCTATATGCTGAACCTGCCCTTTGGAATGCTGACCCTGCTTATCGGGCATACGGTATTTTGCATTCCTTATATATTGATGGAAGTAAAAGCAAGACTTGTGGGCATGGATCCCTCTCTGGAAGAGGCTGCCCGGGATCTTGGAGCCACTTCCATGAGAGCCTTTTGGGACATTACACTGCCGCTTATTATGCCGGCTGTGGCGTCTGGCTCATTGCTTGCCTTTGCCATGTCCATGGACGATGTGGTAATCAGTATTTTTATTAACGGTCCGAGGCTGTCCACCTTGCCTATCAAGGTGTACACTCAGATAAAAACCGGTGTAACGCCGGAAATCAATGCCCTGTGTACGATTATGCTGACTTTTACAGTGGTAATTCTTCTTGTTTACTCTCTTATAAAGAAGTTAAAGAGGAAGTATAAGTAATTTGATCACAGGAATTAGCGAAGAAAATCACCTGATAAGAGCCGGTTTTTTCACGGCGTGAGGAAATATCGTTGATATTTCCGCTTAGGGACGGAAAGGAGCACACAAATGAACAAACTCATCGAGTTGAAAAACCTCACCAAGAACTTTGATGACCAGCAGGTTCTTCGCGGAATCAACCTGGACATCTATGAGAACGAGTTTCTCACCCTTCTGGGACCAAGTGGCTGCGGGAAGACCACGACCCTTAGAATCATCGCAGGCTTCGAGGAGCCAAGCGGCGGCGAAGTACTGTTTAACGGCATCGAGATTTCCAAACTCCCTCCATATAAAAGAGAGGTCAATACCGTTTTCCAGAAGTACGCCCTTTTTCCCCATCTGAATGTGGCAGAAAACATTGGGTTCGGTCTGAATCTGAAAAAAATGGATAAAGACGTGATTGCCCAGAAAGTCAGCAAAATGCTGAAAATGGTAGGCCTTGAGGGCTTCGAAAAAAGAGATGTCACCCTGCTTTCCGGTGGACAGCAGCAGCGAGTTGCCATTGCGCGTGCCCTGGTAAATGAACCGAAAATTCTTCTTCTGGATGAGCCCCTTGGTGCCCTGGATGCGAAAATCAGGAAACAGATGCAGATCGAGCTGAAAAAAATCCAGCAGGAAGTAGGAATCACTTTCATCTATGTCACTCATGACCAGGAGGAAGCCCTTTCCATGTCTGATACCGTAGTGGTCATGAACAACGGTGAGATCCAGCAGATCGGTTCCCCGACAGACATTTATAACGAGCCGGAAAACCGATTTGTAGCAGGCTTCATCGGAGAGTCCAATATAATAGAAGGTATTATGATCAAAGATTTCCTGGTGCAGTTTGACGGATTCGAGTTCGAATGTGTAGATAAAGGCTTCGAAGATAACGAAGAGATTGAAGTAGTACTCCGTCCGGAGGATCTTGATATTGTAGAGCCATCCCAGGCGAAAATCAATGGCGTTGTACGAAATGTTACTTTCAAGGGAGTTCATTACGAAATCCTGGTAGAGACAGAACTGCGTACCTATAAAGTTCAGACCACCGATTATGCGGAAGTGGGCCGCCAGGTAGGACTGAAATTCGGACCGGAAGACATTCATGTAATGTACAGAATGGGAGCATATTAATGAAACAGTTTAAACGTCTCATTATCCCGTATTTCATCTGGGCAATCGTTATCCTCGTGATCCCACTGTTTCTGATTGTCCTGTATGCGTTTACCACAGAAGGAAACGAAGTTATGACTCTTTCCTTCACCTGGGGAAACTTTGTGAAATTCCTGGAAGCCACCTATCTGAATGTTATTTTGAAATCCTTCTGGCTGGGGCTTCTCACCACCTTTATCTGTCTGGTGCTTGGTTATCCCCTTGCCCTGATCATTGCAAGATGCTCTGAGAAAGTACAGGGACTTCTGATCATGCTGGTAACCATTCCCATGTGGATCAATATGCTTCTTCGTACCTATGCCTGGATGAACCTTTTGTCCGATAATGGAATCATCAACAACCTTCTGGCAAAGATCGGACTGGGACCGATCAGTATGATGTACACGGACTTTTCCGTTATGGTAGGTCTGATCTGCAACTTTATGCCATTTATGATCATTCCCATCCATACATCCTTAAATAAAATGGATAAATCCCTGATCGAGGCAGCCTACGATCTGGGAGCCAATCGTTTCCAGACCTTCTGGAAAGTAATCTGGAAGCTGTCCCTGCCAGGCGTGGTAAATGGTATTATGATGGTCTTCCTTCTTGCCATTTCTTCCTTCGTTATCCCTAAGCTTCTGGGAGGCGGACAGTACATGCTCATCGGTAACCTGATCGAATCCCAGTTTATCTCTGTGGGAGACTGGAACTTCGGTAGTGCCATTTCCATGATTCTGGCAGTGATCATTTTGATCTCCATGAGCCTGATGAAGCGGATGGACAAGGAAAAAGGAGAGTAGGAGGGATATCATGCAGAAAAAAACAAGCTTTTTCCAGAAATTTTACGTGGCCATCTGCCTGGTGTTCTTTTACCTGCCCATCCTGGTGACCATGATCTTTTCCTTTAACTCTTCCAAATCCCTGACCAAGTTTACGGGATTTTCCATGAGATGGTACACCGAGCTGCTTCACAATACAGAGGTCAGCAAAGCGGTTTATGTATCTGTGACCATCGCCATTCTGGCAACTGTGATCTCCACAGTGCTTGGAACCATTACGGCTATCGGCCTTTCCAAATCCAGAAAGGTGTTAAAGGAAACACTTTTAAATATCAACAACCTGCCAATCCTGAATCCAGATATTGTAACGGCCATTGGACTGATGCTTCTGTTTTCCTCCCTTGGCTTCCGGAAAGGATATTTCACCATGCTGCTGGCGCATATTTCCTTTTGCACCCCTTATGTGATCACCAGCGTTTATCCCAAGGTAAGAAGCCTTGACCCGAACCTGGCAAATGCGGCCATGGATCTTGGAGCGACTCCTTTCCAGGCACTGACCAAGGTTATCGTGCCTATGATAAAGGATGGAATTTTCGCTGGTGCACTTTTAGCATTTACCATGTCCTTTGACGATTTCGTAATTTCGTACTTTGTATCCGGAAATGGTGTAAAAAATATTTCCATCGTGGTCTACAACATGACCAAACGAATCAATCCGACTATCAATGCGTTGTCCACCATCGTAATCGTAGTCATTGTGCTGGTAATGGTTTTTGCCAATGTACTTCCTAAGGTTCTGGAAAAGCATGCAAGCAAGCATGCGAAAAAAATCCAGCGTGTGATCGCCCTTTTTCTGGTTTGCGCTCTTGGTTTCGGACTGATTAAGTGCGGAGGCGGTGCTACGGAAAGCCATGTACTGAAAGTGTATAATGCCGGAGAGTATATTGACCAGGAACTGCTTACACAGTTTGAACAGGAATACAACTGTACAGTGGTTTACGAAACTTTCGAATCCAATGAAATGATGTATACCAAGCTTTCTGGCGGTGAATCCTATGATGTGCTGGTGCCTTCCGATTATATGATCGAGCGTCTGATCAAAGAGGATTATCTTCAGCATATTGACTGGGATCTGATCCCGAATAAAGACAATCTGATGGATGAGGTCATGAACAAGAGTTACGATCCGGGCAACCGTTATTCCTGTCCGTATTTCTGGGGTACCGTTGGTATTCTGTATGATACCACTGTGGTGGATCCTGCGGACCTTCAGGAAGGCTGGGATCTTCTGTGCGATACCAAATATAAAGGAAATATTTATATGTATGATTCCGAGAGAGATTCCTTTATGATCGCATTGAAAGCCCTTGGATATTCCATGAACACCACAGATGAGAACCAGATCCAGGAGGCATACCAGTGGCTCATTGACCAGAGAAATACCATGGATCCGATTTACGCAGGAGATGATGTGATCGATAATATGATTTCCGGAAATAAGGCTATGGCAGTTGTTTATTCCGGAGACGCTTCCTATATTATCAGCGAAAATCCTAATATGGATTACTTCACACCTGACCAGGGAACCAATAACTGGTATGATGCAATGGTCATTACAAGAGATTGTAATGAAGTAGAACTGGCCCATGAATTTATTAATTTTATGCTGGAAGAAGAATCTGCTCTTTCCAACACAGAAGAAGTAGGGTATACTTCTCCTGTAAAGAGTGTTTACGAAACCATGATCACCGGAGATTATGAGGGCATTTCCTCCTATATCCCGGATTTCGAAAATCCGAACAGTGAGATCTTCCGCTATCAGGAGCCGAAGATCAAGCAGAAATATGCAGAGCTCTGGACGAAGATCAAGGCGGAGTAGTCGGATATGTCTGCTTATGCAAACATCATCATGAATGAAAGTCAAGTGAATTGCTCCGTGCCTTTGGCACTTTTGCAATCTTTGGCTTTCGTAGAACAGAAGGGAGATTGATTATGAAGAAAAAGTTACTGGCAGTAATTCTTGCAGCCGCATCCATCTGCGGCAGTGTGGCACCTGTATATGCAGCTGATTCCGAGCTTGTCCTCTATACATGGGAAGGAATGTTTCCACAGGAAGTTCTGGACGGTTTCGAAGAAGAGACCGGATGCAAGATCGTATATTCCAACTTTGACACAGACGAGACCATGCTGGAGAAGGTTTCCATGGCAAAGGGCGGTGATTATGATGTGGTAATCGCAGATGATTACATCCTTGAGAAAATCGTGCAGGAAGGTCTTGCCACCAAGCTTGACAAAGACAAGATTTCCAACTGGGAAAATATCAATCCTCTTTACCAGGGACAGTTCTATGATGAGAATGACGAGTATACCGTACCATACGGTGCCGGTATTCCGCTGATCGTATATGATCCGGATGAGGTTGACATTGATATCAAGGGTTACGCAGATCTGTGGGATCCGTCCCTGGAAGACAGTGTGGCACTGATTGCCAACTACCGTGTTATTAACGGAATCACACTTCTCACCATGGGAAAAAGCATGAATGAGGAAGATGTAGATGTGATCAAGGAAGCTGGTGACAAGCTTGTAGAGCTGGCTCCGAATGTGCGTATGATCCAGGATGACAACACCCAGAATGCATTGCTCAATGGAGAGGCATCCGTAGCATTCCTTTATACTTCCCAGGTAACGGCAGCTCTGGCTGAGAACCCGGATCTGAATGTGGTATATCCGGAAGAGGGACTTGGCTTCGGTGTAATGGGTATGTTTATTCCAAGTGATGCACCAAATGCAGATGCAGCTTACCAGTTTGTAGATTACATCTTAAGACCGGAGATTGCTGCACAGTGCACTAACTACATTGGGTACTACAGCACCAATAAGGCAGCTGATGAGTTGGTAGATGAGAATCTGGTAGTCCCGGACAGCGTGACAAAGGGCGAGATCATCCAGAATGTAAGCACTGAGGCAGAAGAGCAGTATAACAAGAACTGGACAGAGTTCAAGGTTGCCTGCGATTAAGTGAGTGAATCACTGTTATTAAAGTGAGAATTTAAGAAGAGCCTGCATAGAGAAAATCTTTCCTGGGGAAATGGGAATTTTCTTTGCTGGCTCTTTTTGTTTTCATTTGTTAATATGGTAAATAGTGAGGGCTTGTGGTAAAATAGGAACAATATGATAAAGAGAAGAGATACCTGACTAAGTGACGAATAACGAGGAGAGACAAAATGGAAATATATAAAGGTTCTTCTGCATTTGCCGGAATTGCTATTGGAAAAATACGGTTTTACCGGAAGGGAGAATACCAGGTGCGCCAGCATCAGGCAGATGATGTGAAGAAGGAATTGCGCAGCTTCGATGTGGCAAGGCGGCATGTGATGCAGACTTTGAAGGAAGAGTATGACGGGATGTCTGACCCTAAGATCCTGGAACAGGCACAGCTCCTTGGCTCGGGCAGCTTCCTTAGGGCAGTGGAGAGCATGATCACAGGGGAAAAGGTGACAGCCGCCTATGCGGTGCAGACTACCAGAGACGAGCTGCAAAGCACTTTTTCCAGCCTGACAGATCCTTCCATAAAAGAACGGATCCGCAATGTAAGCCGCGTATCCGGCCTGCTTCTGGAAATCCTGGGAGAGGATGAGAACCGGATCGACCTTGGGGAAGAGCCGGTGATTCTGGCGGCAGATACCCTGTCCCCGGCGGAACTGATGGAAATGGACAAGGAGAAGCTTCTTGGAATTGTTACCAGAAGCGGCTCGGCTACCTCCCATGCAGCAATCCTGGCGAAAAACATGGACATTCCCTGTGTTACCGGTATCGGGATTCCACAGACAGAAGAGGAATTGGAAGACAGCATGGCCATTATCGACGGATATACCGGCACTTTTTACCTGGAACCGGATGGGGAAGTGCGAAAAGAGTATGAAATTCGCCGGAAAGCAGACCTGGTAGAACGGGAAGCTCTTCTGAAGCTGCGAGATGAGGCAGACGTGACACAGGATGGCCATGAAGTGGGAATTTATGCCAATATCGGCAACCTGGACGACCTGAACAGCGCCCTTTACTATGGTGCAAGGGGAATCGGCCTTCTTAGAAGCGAATTCCAGTATCTTGGAAGAGAGAATTATCCAGGGGAAGAAGAACTTTTCCAGGCGTATAAGAAAGCTGCCCAGACAATGGGGGAACGGCTGGTGATCATCCGTACCGCGGATCTTGGAGCTGACAAACAGGCTTCTTATCTGGAGATACCGAAGGAGACCAATCCCCTTATGGGAAACCGTGGAATCCGCCTCAGCCTGGATCGTAAGAATCTGTTCAAAACACAGATCCGCGCCATCTACCGTGCCAGCTGGTATGGCAACCTGGGAATGATGTATCCCATGATCTGCTCGGAAGAAGAAATGGATGAGATAGAAGCACTGGTGGATGAGGTAAAAGAAGAGTTAACTACGGCGGGGGTGCCTTTTAAGGACATCCATACCGGAATTATGATGGAGACTCCGGCTGCTGTGATGATTGGGGAAGAGCTGGCCAGACGTGTGGATTTCCTTGGAATCGGAACTAATGACCTGACCCAGTACACCCTGGCCATGGACCGGCAGAACCCTTTGCTGCAGAAGAAATACAATGATCATCATCCGGCAATCCTGAAAATGATCCGGATGATCATAGAGGCAGGACATGCCCAGAACTGCCGGGTGTGCCTGTGTGGAGAGCTGGCAGCAGACACCAGACTGACAGAGACCTTTCTTCGTATGGGCGTGGATGCCCTGTCTGTGGTACCCGCCTGTATCCTGCCAGTGAGGAAAGCGCTTCGGGCAGCTCGTGTGGAAAACAGCATGCAGATGTAGAATAAATAGAAAGTGCCAGATTTGGAGTAGCGTTTAAAATACGCCAGATTTGCAAAAGGTAAACTCATGAACAAGAAAAGTAAAGTAATCGTATTGCCCTGCAACGATTATAATGAAGAAAAAATATACAATCTACTGAAAGAGGGCCTGAACCAGCTTGGAGGTCTGGAAACTCTTATTAATAAAGAAGAAAAAATTCTCCTAAAACCCAATCTTCTGAAAAAAGCAGAAGTAGAAAAAGCAGTGATCACTCATCCGGTAGTGGTAGGCGCATTCGCCCGGATCCTCCGGGAAGAAGGATATCAGAATATTGTGCTGGCGGATTCCTGTGGACACGGCACTACGAGGCAGGTTATTCAGGGAACGGGGATGGACACTTATCTGGAAAAATACCAGATTCCGGCCATCGACTACACCAAAGGTGTACATGTGGACAATCCACAGGGAGTCCAGGCGAAGGAATTTATCCTCCCCAAGGAACTGCTGGAAGCAGACTGCGTCGTTTCCCTCTCCAAGATGAAAACCCACGCCCTGGAGCGCATCACAGGAGCGGTAAAGAATAGCTATGGATTCATCTATGGAAAAAATAAAACAATCGGCCACACCAGATATCCCAGTGCAGACAGCTTCGCCCGTATGCTCATCGATCTGAACCAGTATGTGAAACCGAGACTGTATATTATGGACGGAATTACAGCAATGGAGGGGAATGGTCCCGGGTCTGGAGATCCGGTGGCGATGAATGTGATCCTTATGTCTACAGATCCGGTGGCACTGGACAGTGTATTTGCCAGGCTGGTCTATCTGGAGCCGGAAATGGTTCCAACCAATTACCACGGGGAAAAGATGGGGCTGGGAAACTGCCAGGAAAAAAACATTGAAATCATAAAGGGTAGTACGATTTCATTGAAGGAATTGGTAGAGCAGTATGGAAATCCGCACTTTAATGTGGATCGAACCAAAGTCCGCAGCAATATCTGGACCAGACTTGCCAAGGCCCTGAATATTTTTCAGAAGAAGCCTTACATCGAGCCAGATCAATGTGTCCGTTGTGGAATCTGTGTCAACAGCTGTCCGGTACCTGGCAAAGCGGTGGATTTCCGGAATGGAAAAGATAAGCCCCCGGTTTATGACTATAAGAAGTGTATCCGGTGCTTCTGCTGTCAGGAGATGTGTCCGAAGAAGGCTATTAAAGTGAAGTGAAAATAACAAATAAAAAGACCGCTGTAGAATAACGGAAACATTTTTATAGAAAAGAATGACAGTTATTTCACAGCGGTTTTTTGTTATTTATGATAGAGATATTTAACTTTCAGCACGGTGATGTCTGCGCAAGCAGCTATGCCAGCTTCACTTTTAGGCGCGGCCCAGTACCTTCGCCACAGCTTTAATATACTCCGGTGTGGTACCACAGCAGCCGCCAACGATACCAGCTCCGGCATCTATCAGAGCCTTCACATGTGTGGCGAATTCCTCTGCCTTCATGGAATACACCGCATTTCCCTTATCATCAATAAAAGGCATGCCTGCATTAGGCTTGGCAATAACCGGAATGGAAACATTCTCCTTAATATTGCGGATCACGGAAACCAGCTGGTCCGGTCCAACAGAACAGTTTACGCCAACGGCGTCTGCACCGGCTGCTTCCAGGGAAACTGCAGCTTCGATGGCATTTCCACCGCTGAAAATGCTTCCGTCTGCATCAACAGTCATGGTACACATAATCGGAAGGTCGCAGACCGTAGAAGCGGCATCCACAGCTGCCAGGGTTTCTTCTATATTAATCATGGTCTCTGCAACGATCAGGTCAACCCCGGAGTCTTTCAGAATCTTTAACTGCTCCTGATACATCTCAAAAGCTGCCTCATAGGTCATCTCACCTGCAGGCGCCATCATCTTACCGCTTGTAGTAATATCCGCGGCCACATACACCTTATGGTCAGCAGCATCTGCCACCTCTCTGGAATAGGAAACCAGAGTGCGGTTGATCTCTTCCATACGGTCCTGGAGACCGTGCATGGTCAGATTCACACGATTACCGCCAAAGGTAGGTGCATAGATAATATTACTGCCGGCTTCAATATAAGCTCTCTGGAGATTCTGGATCACATCCTTATGTGCCAGTACCCATTCCTCTGTGCAGACACCCTTGGGCATACCGGCTGCCATCAGATTAGAGCCGGTGGCTCCGTCCAAAATCACAATATTCTGTGTCAGTGCCTGAAAATCCTGTTTCGTCATATGATAATTCCTCCTTAGATAGGGCAGAGCATATCCCATATAAAAAATCTGGAACGCCATTTCTCTGCCGGATACGTTGATTCCGTCATAGTCCCATCCGCGTCCTGGAGCATGTGCCAATAATATTCCCGCAATCGGTACACTCCTTGAAATTATAACGTTTTCATAAAAAAATTTTTAGAAATCTTTCGTATTATAACACTATTTCGCTTGATTTTCCAGCTGTCAGCGTATAAAATATAGCATATGCTTTGAAAGGTTACTGTTTACCAAGTGCACAGTACCTTGAAAGTCCACATTTTACCATGTGGCAGACACTTTTTATAAAAGATAAGGAGTTTAAAGATGAGTAGAAGGAGAAGAAGAAACGACTGGATACCAGGTGCGGTGATCACCATCATCGTTATCATGCTTTCTGTTGTTTTTATGGGACTTCTGGCGATGACCAAGATGATCCCTACGATTTACATGCTGATCATCGGTATTGTACTTGCGGTGATCGCAGCGATTATCTGGCTGCTGGTATGGCACACCAGATACACAGGCCGGTTTATAGGAGGAACCATATTCGCAGTGATCATGGTAGCCATCCTTGGATTTGGCGGTTTCTATATTAATAAGACAAGATCAGCCATCAGCGATATTTCCGGTGTGACCACAGAGGTTACCCAGATGGCTGTTTATGTAAAGAGCGATGACGCAGCAGATTCCGTAGAGGCTACTGCCGGATATACTTTTGGTATCCTGTCCTCCCTGGACCGTGAGAATACAGACGGCGCAGTAGAGCATCTGAAGAGCCAGTTTGGCACAGATGTACAGACTACGGAATACGCAGGCCTTACCGAGCTGGCAGACGGACTTCTGAACGGAGAAGTGAATGCCATGCTTCTGAACAGCGCATATCTCAGCGTATATGAGGATATGGACGGTTACACTGATTTCGGAACCAAGGTGAAAGAGGTTGGTACCGTAGATGTGGAGACCGAGATCCAGGCAGCCCAGGAGGAGACTCCGGTAGAGCCGATCACCACAGCTAATGGCGGTAAGGTTTACACCATTTACCTCAGCGGTATTGATACCAGAGGTGAGATGACAGCCAAGAGCCGAAGCGATGTGAATATTCTGGCTACCGTTAATACCGATACCCATGAGATCCTGCTGGTTTCCACACCACGTGATTACTATGTACCGCTTTCCATCTCCAATGGAGTACCGGATAAGCTGACACATGCCGGTATTTACGGCATTGATGTGTGTATGGATACTCTGGGAATGCTTTATGATATTGACATTAACTATTACTTCCGAATCAACTTCGGTGGATTTGTGAAAGTAATTGATGCACTTGGTGGAATCACGGTCGATTCTGATTATGACTTTAATTCTGGAAATATTACCGGATATCATTTTAACAAAGGTGAGAACTACTTAAATGGTGAGCAGGCCCTTGTATTTGCAAGAGAGCGTTACGCATTCCAGGAAGGTGACCGCCAGAGAGGTAAGAACCAGATGGCAGTTATCCGCGGTGTTGTGAAGAAAGCACTTTCCCCGGAGATTCTTACCAGCTATTCCTCCATTCTTTCCAGTCTGGATGGATGCTTCGGTACCAATATCACCTATGAGGAGATCGCACAGATCCTTCAGCAGCAGCTGACCAATGGCGGTGACTGGACCATCGTTTCCTACAGTGTAGATGGAACCGGTGCCACTGAAAAGCCATATTCCATGAGCCAGAAAGCATATGTCATGGTTCCGGATTACAATACCGTCGATAAGGCGAAGAGCCTTATGGAGAAAGTCCGCAACGGTGAGGTGGTTACCCAGGAAGAGGCTGATGCACCGATCAGCGGAAGCACAGAGAGCACCTCTACCCAGTCCGTAGCAGAGCCTGGTACAGTGGCAGCAGAGACAGCTGCTAATGCAGATGGAACTACTGCAGACGGCACTACTGCTGCAGATGGAACTACTACAGATACCACTACACAGCAGTAAGTGAATGGTATAATAAATTGGTAACTGTTCAGAACCAAATGGATTTGAGCAGTTGCATAAATTCTATAATGGATACTAACAGAAGCAGATTTTAGAGCAGTTTTCAATATGCGCTAGGATCTGCTTCTTTTTTTGAAAAGTTTATGGAAGAGTCTATTGGAAAATTTATAAACTTTTAAGATGATTTTTATAGTAAATTGTGATACTATAGAAATATGAGTAGGGGAAACTCAAAGAGCGCATATTAAGCTCATTTTAAATTGTATTTTACCGTTGCATTTTACAGAAGATAAATTCTGCACCATCATGTGCAGAAAATAAGAGGAACACGCCGAGGAAGCTTATGAAGTACATGAGATGACGATACAGAAATAAAAAGGAGAAATCTCATGCCAAACAGCAAACACGAAGATGCATTCCTGAAGATGGGAGTAGAGTACTTCCGGGAGCATATACTAAAATTACTCGGTATAAATTATAGTTACGAAGAGATCGGCCCCACAGAGCTGATCGCATTGACCATAAATGAACTGTATATGGACTTCACCTTTAAGACCACGGTGAAAGACCTATATATCCATATCGAATTCCAGACGACTAATAACTCAGAGAAGAAAAATCTGAGGCGTTTCCACTCTTATGATGCCTTATTTGCCCATAACATGGAGGCACAAGTAATTACATATGTAATTTACACAGGTGGAATCGAAGAAACCAAAGGAGAACTAAACTGCGGCATCTATACATACCGCGTGATCCCTGTGTATATGGGAAAGAAAAATGCGGATGGAATTATTTCACATTTAAAAAAGAAAAAAGCCGCAGGCGAAGCACTGACTGAAGACGATTACGCCCAGCTGAGTCTGACGCCACTAATGGGTGGAGATCTCAGCCGTAAGGATAAAATTAAAGAAGGAATCTTACTGGCGAAAGAGGAACATAATAGTATGGCGGATAAAGTTATGGCGATGTTATATACACTGGCAGACAAATTTCTGGATGGGGAAGAATTGAATGAAATCAAGGAGGTGATGACAATGACAAGATTGGGACAGATGATATATGCAGATGGAGAGAGCCGTGGCCGCGAAGTAGGAGAAAAACGTGGCCTTGAAATGGGAGAAAGACTGGGGCGTGAGGCTGGAGAAAAAATTGGTTGCGAGATTGGGCGAAGAAAAGGAATAGAAGAAACCCAGAGAAAAATGAATTGCCTCATAAATGCTTTGCTGTCAGCAAACCGAACAAGCGATTGCCTACGCGCTGCAAGAGATGAAGCCTACCGCGAGAAACTTATGGAAGAGCTAGGAATCAAATAACTCATAGGCAAGATAGAAGAAAAGTTTTAAATATTTGTTACTGGTTAAAAACACATTTCACAGAAGATAAATTCTGCACCATCATGTGCAGAAAATAAGAGAAACACGCCGAGGAAGCTTATGAAGTACATGAGATGACGATACAGAAATAAAAAGGAGAAATCTCATGCCAAACAGCAAACACGAAGATGCATTCCTGAAGATGGGAGTAGAGTACTTCCGGGAGCATATACTAAAATTACTCGGTATAAATTATAGTTACGAAGAGATCGGCCCTACCGAGCTGATCGCATTGACAATAAATGAACTATATATGGATTTTACCTTTAAGACTACGGTGAAAGACCTATATATCCATATCGAATTCCAGACCACGAACAATTCTGAGAAGAAAAATCTGAGGCGGTTCCACTCCTATGATGCTTTATTTGCTCATAACATGGAGGCACAGGTAATTACATATGTAATCTACACAGGTGGAATCGAAAAAACCAAGGGAGAATTAAACTGTGGCATCTATACATACCGTGTGATCCCTGTGTATATGGGAAAGAAAAATGCGGATGGAATTATTTCACATTTAAAAGAGAAAAAAGCCGCAGGTGAAGCACTGACAGAAGACGATTACGCCCAGCTGAGTCTGACGCCACTAATGGGTGGAGATCTCAGCCGTAAGGATAAAATTAAAGAAGGAATCTTACTGGCGAAAGAGGAACATAATAGTATGGCGGATAAAGTTATGGCGATGTTATATACACTGGCAGACAAATTTCTGGATGGGGAAGAATTGAATGAAATCAAGGAGGCGATGACAATGACGAGATTAGGACAGATGCTCATGGATGATGGAATTAAAATCGGAGAAAACCGCGGGTTAGAGATTGGAAGAATAGAAGGTAAACGGGCTGGTAGAAAAGCTGGCAGAAGAGAAGGCAGAAAATCAGGCGAGAAGAAAATGGCTACTCTATATGAAAAGTTGGAATCAGCCAGCCGCGGAACGGAATATTTACGAGCTTGCAAGGATGAAAATTATCGTAAGAAACTTATGGAAGAATTTAAAATAAGGTAAGAAAAAGTACATTTCGAAGATAAGAGAAACATTTCGAGAATGGCTAGGAGACGATGACAATGACGAGATTGGGACAGATGATATATGCAGCTGGAGAAAAAATCGGACGTGAGATTGGGATGAGTGAAGGAAGAAGAAAAGGAATAGAGGAAACCCAGAGAAAAATGAATTCCCTCATAAATGCTTTGCTGTCAGCAAACCGAACAAGCGATTGCCTACGCGCTGCAAGGGATGAAGCTTACCGCGAGAAACTTATGGAAGAGCTTGGAATAAGATAACCCACAAGCCAGGACTGATCAGTGACCTGCGGATCAATCCTGGCTTCTCTTATACAATACGATAGTACAAATTGTGCTTAACTGGACAACGGTCAGACATAGAGTGAATAATAAAGTAAAAGTGAAACTAAGCCTGTAAATAAAAAGCAAAAAGGAAAATAGAAAATCCATAAGAAACACAGCAAGAAAAGCAACAAGAAACGTAATAAGAATATAAATAAAAGACAATAAGAAAATCAATAATTATAAATCTATACAACAGAAAAATTCAAATAAAACAGAAAAAAGCAAATAAAAAAGATGACCCCTCAGTCGCATTATTCCAGTAATGCGTATTTGTGCTGCCAATCAGCCAAAACAAAGTCCAGATTGGACTACTGACCATGTAAACAGACCCCTTATTTTTGCACGAAAAAAAGACAGCCATCCGAAAAGCGTCGTATCGTCGCGCTCTGAATGGCTGCCTTTATCCCGTTGTACCATATTGAATTTTAAGATTTTGCTATGAGTTCTATATTACCTGCCCCATCATCTGATTCATATACTGCCGCTTAGTCTCTGCTTGGATGTGCACATACAGATCCAGAGTGGTGCGCACAGAGGTGTGCCCCAGAATCTCAGACAGCGACTTGGTGTCAAATCCGTGCTCCACCCAGCGGCAGGAGAATTGATGGCGCAGGGCGTGGATTTTGATCGGCGGAATCCCGCACTTCTTTAGCAATGTAGCATATCTGCGCTGGATCACCCGTGGCTCCATGCACTTGCTGGTGCCAGACAATATATAAGAAGAATTATCCTTACAAAACCGCTTTGCATAAAAAAGCAGCTTGTCCGGCAGGGGGATTTCCCGGTTGGAATGCTCCGTTTTCGGAGCCCCGATATACAGACAGGTTTTTGGGACTTTGCCTGTAATCGGATCTGGAATCTGATCCAGATTCTTAATGCGGATCACGGTCCTCTGTATGCGTATCTTGCGCTGGGAAAAATCAATATCCCCACAGCGGAGCCCGGCCAGCTCCCCCACACGGATGCCGGTATGCATACAAAGCAGCAGCCCGAAACAGAACTCATCGATGCTTTCCGTAAGGAATTTCTCTAGTTTTTCATAATCCTTTAGCTTCATAATCTGAACCTCCTGATTTTTTCCTGTAAGATGGGGATACCGGATGGGCTCACTGGTGTAGATGCCCTGCTTTTCGGCGTAGCCAAGGATATTGCGGAGTACGCTTAAGGTAACATGAATGGTTCCGGCTGACAGCCCCTGGTTCTTTTTCTTATGAACAAACTGGTTGATTCCGGTGTTGGTGATTCTGCGGATCTGTGTGCTTCCAAACTCCGGGAGAAGATGATTCTCCAGAATCGTTTTGTAATTGGAAAATGTGCTGTCCTTAATGGTATAGCGGATGTCCTGTTGCCAGTGGGCGGACACTGTCTGGAACGTTGCCTGGTAATCCAGGGCACCGGGAGTACGGATCAGATGTCCATAGCCCGGCAGTTCAGCAATCTTTTTATTTCGCTTGTCCTTTACTTCACCATAGGTTTTGCCATAAATGGAACCGTAATGGATCCTGCCATCTGGATCCCGGTATTTGATAAAACGGGCTTCCCAGCGCCCGTCCTTGCGTTTGCGGATGTTTTCACCTTTTCTGCACATAACTGCCTCCTTATTTTTATGTACCAATTATTTGACCACGCAAATATTTTATATCGAAAAAATCTCTTTGAAAAATGAATGGGAAAAGTGTAAATTCGGAGTCAATTATGGTATATTTCGACAAAAAAAGCCTATAGTCACTATAATTGGTTGACTTTCCCTCTTATTCGCGATAGAATGAAAAACGACGATGGGAAAGAAAGCAGAAAGTCTGCCTGGATGACCGTCGCATTACTGGAATAATACGAAAAAGAAAAGCGAAAATCACAGAAAAAACCTATGAAAACAGGATACAGCATCCGAACCTGGCGCATGCGCCTGGTTTGTCCGGAGCCTATATGGCTGGACAGGACAGAAGAATATTTTCAGAACGTGGTGGAGTTTTACTACCACCTTTTGAGACAGCATGAAGAACTGTGGAACAGCAGCCTCTTCGACATCCAGCGCAGCCTGGAGCTCCTGACCCTTGCCGGTCGGGACGGCAGACAGCCCACCAACCCCTTACCAATGGGAAAAGTACCTGTCTACCTGAGACGCGCTGCCATCAACAAAGCATCTGCCACAGTGAAAAGCACCCAGGAGCTTCAATCTGGATTCCCAGAGAAGCTGGAAGCCAAGGTTACTTTTTTCAAAGGAATGTATTCCGACCTCACCGACAGATCCATCTGCCTGAAGCTGTGGAACGGTGAGAAATGGATCTGGACAGACTGCAAGCTGAAAGGACGCCCCTTTCCCCAAGATGGTCAGCTAATGTCGCCCACCCTGGTAAAAGAGGGCAGGCGCTACCTGCTGAATATCCCGGTGAAACAGGAGAACAGCGACGCCCGCACTGCCAAAGAACGAATGGCAGAAGGCACGAACCTGTGCAGTGTCCGCTTTACAAACACAGACACCTTCGCAGTGTGCTGCATTCTGGATGAGCAGGGAAATCAGCTGGCGGTACACACCTGCCGGGGCGGAGATGCGTACCGCCACCGCTGCAAGTTGCTGGAGACCAGAATACAGAAATCCAGACCAAACACAGTGGGAGACAATAGTCCCCAGCCAAACCGGAAGTACTACATGCACCTGAAGAACCTGTCCGAGCACTACGCCCATCAGGTCAGCCGTGAGATCCTGAACTTCTGCAAAGAGAATCAGGCAGGAATCATTGTCCTCCCCGATTACGACCAGAATTTCACCCGGATGGTAATGGTAAAAAGCGGCAATTTTTCCCCGCTTCACTTAAGCAGTAAGATTCGGACCAACCTGCAGTACAAAGCCTGGGCAGAAGGAATTCTGGTACTGGAAACCAGAACAGACGGACTGAAAGACAAATGTGCCATCTGCGGCGGCAAGGTTCGTCGGAAGGAAAATGAATTCCTCTGTGAAAATGGTCATCAGGGAAACCGCTTCCTGAATGACGCCAGAAATCTTGGCAGGAAATGCCAGGACAGTTTTTTTCGCGGAAGTAGAACAAAATAATTATTGACAACAAAGAGAGAAATGATAATAAGCAGCGTTACGAACGCTCTTATCTATAAAACCGGGTAACCGGGCAAAGAGGCTGCGCCAGTGACGCAGGCTTTTCGGCAGACCACCGCCGGTGCGGGTTCCGGACTTCCCCAAGATATCATGGGAGTCGCCGAAGCACCAGACAGGAAGCTATCTGGTAAGTGGTCAAAGTTATGAAAAATGGGAGGAAAGGACTGGGGGGGGGTAACTCCGTCCGTATGATTAAGAAATGACAACGAAAAAACAAAAAACCGAACGCAAAAAAAGAAAGTTGGAGCATTGGCAGGTAATCGCACTTTATCTGGTTATTTATGATGTGATCGCCGTAAACGCCGCATACTTTCTCGGACTGTGGTTCCGCTTTGATTGTACATACTCTGCAATACCCGGAGAATATTTGTCTGCCTATCTGAAATTTGCACCATGGTATACAGTATTCTCTGTTTTTGTCTTTTGGGCATTGCGCCTCTATAACAGCGTATGGCGCTTCGCAAGCTACAGTGAGCTGTTAAGAATTGGCTTATCTACTATACTTACATTCCTGTTCCAGATAATTGGAATCACATTTGCTATTCAGAGAATGCCAATGTCCTATTATCTCTTCGGAACCATTATTCAATTTTGCCTGATTACAGGAATCCGCTTTTCATATCGATTTGTTCTTCTGGAAAGAACACGGAAACAGAAGGAAGAGGAAGGTCCGCTGCATCACATTATGTTGATCGGTGCCGGCCAGGCAGGACAGATCATTCTCCGCGACGTGGAACGCGCCAAAGAGCCGAAAGGAAAGGTCTGCTGTATTATTGACGATAACCCGAATAAATGGGGACGTTATATGGAGAGTGTGCCCATTGTAGGCGGTCGTGATGACATTCTCGCAAGCGCAAAGAAATATAAAATCGACCAGATTCTTCTGGCAATTCCAAGCGCAAGTGCAGCAGCGCGAAGAGATATCCTGAACATCTGCAAGGAAACCAAATGCGAAATGAAGATTCTTCCAGGTGTGTATCAGTTTGTCACCGGAGAGGTGTCCCTCAGCAAAATGAAAGACGTGGCAGTGGAAGACCTTCTCGGAAGAGAACCTATTAAAGTAAATATGGATGAGATTTTCCGCTACATCAGTGGAAAAACTATTCTGGTAACTGGTGGTGGCGGTTCCATCGGAAGTGAGCTTTGCCGTCAGATCGCAGCCCACGCGCCGAAACGACTGGTAATCTTCGATGTCTATGAGAACAATGCCTACGACATTGAACAGGAGCTTCGCTCCAAATATCCACATCTGGATCTGGTGGTACTGATCGGCTCCGTGCGCGACACCAGAAAGATCAACAACGTATTTGAAACATACAAACCAGACATTGTTTACCATGCAGCTGCCCATAAGCATGTACCTCTTATGGAGACAAGCCCATGCGAGGCAATCAAGAACAATGTAATGGGAACCTATAAAACAGCCCATGCAGCTTTGAAAAATGGTTGCCAGCGCTTCGTGCTGATCAGTACGGACAAAGCTGTAAATCCAACCAACATCATGGGAGCCAGCAAACGTCTCTGTGAGATGGTCATCCAGACTATGGATAAGATCAGCAGAACCGGAAGAGAAGATCTGCTTCCATTACTGGGAAGCCACTATGAAGACAGCGAGGAAGCACTTGCAGAGGTGGCAGCGGCTTGTGAAAATCCAGGTGCAAATGGTGAGAGAAAATACAGGACTGAGTTTGTGGCAGTGCGTTTCGGAAATGTGCTGGGAAGTAATGGATCTGTTATTCCGCTGTTTAAGAAACAGATTGCCAAAGGCGGTCCGGTAACGGTTACCCATCCGGACATCATCCGTTATTTTATGACCATTCCGGAGGCGGTAAGTCTGGTGCTCCAGGCTGGAACCTATGCCAAAGGCGGAGAAATCTTCGTCCTGGATATGGGGGCTCCGGTGAAGATTGATACACTGGCAAGAAACCTGATCAAGATGTCAGGGCTGACACCGGATGTGGATATTAAAGTGGAATACACCGGACTGAGACCTGGGGAGAAGCTTTATGAAGAGAAGCTGATGGCAGAGGAAGGGTTGACGAAGACGGATAATGATCTGATTCATATTGGGAAACCAATTCCATTTGACGCAGATGTGTTCTTACATCAGCTTGAGAATTTGGCTATGGTGGCTTATGGAAATGATCCGGATATAAGAAGCTATGTGGAAGAGATTGTACCGACTTATCATGCGGCGAAGGATGATCTGAAGCTGCATGGGGAGACATATAAGAAGCTGTTTGAAAAGGCAGCAGGAAATAAATAACAGGAAAAGAGGAAGTTATCATGTTCAGTAACAAAAATGATTTTCAGCCTTTTGAGTCAAAGGTATGGCTTAGCAGTCCAACAATGTATCCAGACAGTATGAAATATGTTATGGAAGCATATGAGACAAACTGGATGTCTACTGTTGGCGCAAATATTAATGAAGTAGAACGCATGGCTTGTGAGAAAGTTGGCTGCAAATATGCGGTAGCTTTATCCGCAGGAACTGCAGCACTCCATATGGCAGTAAAGCTTGCAGGAGTAAAGCCGGGAGATAAAGTATTTTGTTCCGATATGACATTTGATGCGACTGTAAATCCTGTTGTATATGAAGGGGGTGTACCTGTATTTATTGATACAGAGTATGATACCTGGAATATGGATCCTGTTGCTTTGGAGAAAGCATTTGAAATTTACCCAGAAGTAAAAGTAGTTGTTGTAGCTCATCTTTATGGAACTCCGGGAAAAGTAGATGAGATTAAAGTAATCTGCGAAAAACATGGTGCAACAATCATTGAAGATGCTGCAGAATCCCTTGGAGCAACTTATAAAGGTGTACAGACTGGAACATTTGGTACATATAATGCAATTTCCTTTAATGGAAATAAAATTATTACAGGTTCTTCAGGAGGAATGCTTCTTACAGACAGCGAAGATGCAGCAAATAAGGTTCGTAAATGGTCTACACAGGCCAGAGAGAATGCACCGTGGTATCAGCATGAAGAACTTGGCTATAACTACAGAATGAGCAATGTGATTGCTGGTGTAGTTAGAAATCAGTTCCCTCATCTGGAGGAGCACATTTCACAGAAGAAAGCAATTTATGAAAGATATAAAGAAGGATTCAAAAACCTTCCTGTGAAAATGAATCCATATGATGAAAATAACAGTGAACCTAATTTCTGGTTATCTTGCATGATCATTGATGAAGAAGCAATGTGCAAGCAGGTGAGAGGAGAGTGTGATGTACTTTACACACCAGAAGCAGGAAAAAGCTGTCCTACAGAGATTTTGGACGCAATCAGCAGTATTAATGCGGAAGGACGTCCGATTTGGAAACCAATGCATATGCAGCCGATTTATAGAATGAATGGTTTTGTAACAAGAGAAGGAAATGGTAGAGCAAAGACAAATGCTTATATTGCTGGTGGAATGCTGAGTAGAGTGGATGGAAAACCGCTTGATATTGGTATGGATATTTTTGCAAGAGGTCTTTGTCTGCCAAGTGATAATAAGATGACAGAAGAGCAGCAGGATAAGATTATTGCTGTGATTCGTGCTTGTTTTTAAAACGATATGTATTTAAAAGAGGGGATATATGTGCTGAAGAATATAGTTGGATTATTTGGTGTAATTGTTATTATAGTTGCCATAACTGTAATATTGAAAAATCAGGCAAAAAAAACTACATACAAAGCGGAAGAAATGGAACCAATTTGCACACGAAAATTGGACTTCTATGAAAAATATATTAAGAGAGTATTGGACATAATTTGTGCTGGTTGTGCTATTTTATGTTTTAGTCCACTTTATTTAATAATAGCAATATTAGTTAAGATAAAATTAGGAAGTCCAGTTATATTTACGCAAGATCGACCGGGTTTAATAGATAAAGATGGAAGAGAAAACATATTTAAAATGTATAAGTTTCGAACAATGACTAATGAAAGAGATAAATCTGGTAATTTACTTCCTGATGATATTAGATTGACACAATTTGGAAAATGGCTAAGGAGAACTAGTTTAGATGAATTGCCAGAGGCATTTAATATATTAAATGGAACAATGTCTATTATTGGTCCTCGTCCTCAACTTGTAAGAGATATGGTTTTTATGGATAAAGAACAGAGAAAGCGGCATTCAGCAAAACCTGGTTTATCAGGGTTAGCTCAAGTTAATGGAAGAAATGCTATTTCGTGGGATAAGAAAATTGAATGGGATTTGAAATATGTTAAGAACGTAAGCTTTTTGGAGGATATTAAGGTCGTTTTTTCTACGGTAAAAAAAGTGTTTCTAAAAAAAGAGGGCATTACGCAAGGTGATATGGCAACGGCTGAAGATTATGGCGATTACTTACTGAGAATGGGAAGGATTAGTCAAGAAAAATATCAGGAAAGGCAAGAGTGTGCAAAGAATATATTAGTATATAATAAAATTGAGAACTGATATTCATAAAATATTGCGCGCTGATGAAACCGGTTATTTTGTTTGAATTATTTTTATAAAGGCAGAATAAAGAAGAATATTTTAAGTTGCAAGAGGAGAAAAGCAGATATGAACGAGTTGGTTTCGATTATAATGCCATCTTATAATACAGCGAAGTATATTGCTTTAGCAATTCAGTCAATAATTGAACAAACTTATCAGAATTGGGAACTAATTATTGTTGATGATTATTCGACTGATAGTACTGATTTGATAGTTGAATCAATACATGATTCTCGAATCAAATATATAAAAAATGAAAAAAATTTAGGGGCTGCTGCTTGTAGAAATAAAGCTATAAGACATGCAAAAGGAAGATGGATTGCTTTTTTAGATTCGGATGATAAATGGAAACCAGAAAAATTAGAAAAACAGATTAAATTTATGTTACAAAAAAAATGTTTCTTTTCATACACTAATTATGAAGAAATTGATTTAGAAGATAATATAACTAATGTGATTGTTACTGGACCGGAGGTCATTTCAAAAAATGGAATGTTTAATTATTGTTGGCCTGGATGTTTAACAGTAATGTACGATCAAAATAGAATCGGGACAATTCAAATTGCGAATATTAAAAAAAATAATGATTATGCAATGTGGTTGCAAATTTGTAAAAAAGAAAAATGTTACTTATTAAATGAAGTATTGGGCGAATATAGGCGTGGAAGAAAAGGGAGTATTAGTAGTCATAGTTATTTTGAATTAATTAAATGGCACTATCTGTTATTTAGAACAGCAGAAAAAGAAAGTGTCTTTTTTAGTTTCTTAAACACTATAAGAAATATGATTTTTGGTGTATATAAAAAGAAAAGGTATGTTTTGAAAAATGAAAAAAGATAAAATTTGTGTTTTGGGTCATTTCGCATTTGGAGAGAATCTATTAAATGGACAAACAATAAAAACAAAAATTATTTCGGATGAAATGGAAAAGCAACTTGGCAGTAATAGGGTGATGAAGATAGATACCCATTGCGAAAAATGGCAATTTCTAAGTCTTGTTTATAATATTTTCAATAATATGAAAAAATGTGATAGCATTGTAATGCTTCCAGCTCAAAATGGTGTTCGCCTATTTTCGCCTATATTATTTTTGGGAAAAAAATTATTTAATACGCAAATTCACTATATAGTAATTGGAGGTTGGTTAGCAGATATTCTTTGCAATAGGCCTTTTCTTTTAAAATGCTTAAAGAAATTTGATGGCATATATGTAGAAACGCATACGATGAAAAAACAGCTCCAAAAAATTGGATTTAATAATATTTCTATTATGCCAAATTGTAAGGATTTGTATATATTAAAAGCTAAAGAATTAACTATTTCTGAATCATTTCCATTACAGTTATGCACTTTTTCTAGAGTTATAGGAGAAAAAGGTATTGAAGATGCTATAAATTCTGTGATTAAAATCAATAAAGAAATGCAATATGTATGTTATACATTGGATATATATGGGCAGATTGATGATCAGTATAAAGAAAAATTTAATAGTTTGGAAAAGAATTTCCCGGATTATATTCATTATTGTGGTTGTGTTGCGTTTAATCAAACGACAAATACCTTAAAAAACTATTTTGCTTTATTATTTCCTACAAAATATTATACAGAAGGTATTCCAGGAACAATAATTGATGCATATGCAGCAGGGGTACCAGTTATTGCTTCTAAGTGGGAAAGCTTTGATGATTTGGTAGAAGAGGGAAAAACAGGGTACGGATATGAATTTGGTAAGTCAGAGCAGTTAACAGAATTATTAATAAAAATAGCCAGTAATCCAAGATTAATTAATTCAATAAAAGAAAATTGCATAAAAAAGGCTGAAGATTATACTGCATATCGGATAGTATATGATTTTTTAAGTGGAAGAATAAAAGAAAGTTTTGAATAAACTATTGGTATTAAAAGGAGTATATAAATGAGTTTGTACATTTTAAATATGGGAATATTACCAATATACAGTCTTTTAAAAAAAAAGAATAAAAAATATGGGGTGTTTTTTGTTGGTTTACAATTATTTTTGATATTAGCTTTACGTGATATAACAGTTGGAGTGGATTTAAGTAATTATGGTGGTGGATATAAATTTATAGGAGGATTAACTTTTAAAAGCTTGTTATCAAGATTGCATTTAATTCAAACCGCTGAGTTGGTATATCCATATTCTTACGAAAGTGGTTATTGTGTTATTAATTGGATATTTAGTAAATTAGGATTCTCATTTCATGGATTTTTAATTATATGTGCTGCATTTACGATTATTTCTTTATGTATCTTTATAAATAAATATTCTTCTAAACCATGGTTAAGTTTTGCACTTTATATAGGATTGGGGATGTACGAATATTCATTTGGAATTTTAAGGCAAACATTAGCTTTATCAATATTATTATATGGAATTGATTTTATTAAGCAAAAGAAATTTAAAAAATTTATATTTATTGTGTTTATTGCATTTACAATCCACCGCTTAGCAATACTTTTTTGTGTTTTATATTTTTTGGGAAATAAAATTATAACAAAAAGGCTAATGGGGAGTTGTATTTTTTCTTGTATTATTTTTTTGGGAATATCTAAAATGTTTTATACGGGAGTTATAGGTAGGCTGTTGTCTATAATTGGAAAAAGTACCTATGCGGAGAGTAATTTTTCTATTAATAATCAAATTATTTTAATGTTTTTAATTGCATTACTTATTCTTTTTGCTGTTGATTTTGATCTATTTAAGCGAAAAGATATGAATTTATTTATGTGGTCATTTTTGTGTGCAATTCCAATTGAAATAATTGGTATGAATAATGATGGATTTGCTAGGGCTATAGAAATATTTTATATTGCAATTATTATTTTAATTCCAAATATAATTAATACTTATGGTGTGCGCTATTGTAAAAACACATATGGGCAAAAATATAAAATTCGTTGGAATGGTAATCAACTGTTATTGACAAAATTGATAGCTGAAATAATTGTATTTGTACTAGTTTTTGGTTTGTACATATATTTGTTAAAAGCTTCCCCGATTGTTCCATATAAATTATATAAATAGGAGACCAGTTATGAAAGTAATGCAAGTTATTCCAATGTTCGGTATAGCAGGAGCAGAGGTGATGTGTAAAACTTTAACATTGGAATTAATAAAAAGAAAAATTGATGTTTTTATTGTGAGTTTATATTCGTATCATTCTAGTTTAACAGAAGAATTGGAGGATTGTGGAGTAAAAATTTATTATCTCGAAAAGAAAAAAGGTCTTGATTTTAATTGTGTAAAAAAATTGAAGACAATAATAAATAAAGAAAAACCAGATATTATTCATAATCATTTATATTCTTTAAAGTATGTTGTTTGGGCTAACTCCAATAATATCAGTGTAGTTCATACAGTACATAATGTCGCTGAAAAAGAGGTCGGTTATATAGATCGTAAAATTTATAAGTATTTTTTTAGAAATAAAAGCGTTATTCCTGTTGCATTAACTAAAAAGATTCGAGATTCTATTAGTACAGTATATTCGATTCCTTCTAAATCAATTCCAATCATTTTTAATGGTATCGATTTAACAAAGTGTATTCCTAAAGTTGAATATCAGAAGAAAAAAATTTTTAAAATTGTTCATATAGGAAGGTTTATGAGTCAAAAAAACCATATTGGATTGGTAAATGCATTTAAAAAGTTTCATGAGTTAGAGCCGAATAGTGAATTATTATTGGTTGGAGATGGGGAACTTAAAGAATATATACAAAATATGGTATGCATAAATGGTCTTGATAAATGTGTTAAATTTGTTGGCTTACAAAAAAATATATATCCCATTTTGAATTATGCGGATGTGTTTATTTTGCCTTCATTATATGAAGGAATGCCAATGACATTAATAGAAGCGATGGGGACTGGAACTCCAATTATTGCTACAAAAGTAGGTGGAATAATGGATATGCTCAATGATAGTGAGGCGATTCTAATTGACTGCACTGAGGAAAGTATTGTTCTTGCACTTCAAAAGATAGTAAATAATTGTGAATTGCAAAAGAAATTAGGAACAAATGCAAGAAAAAAAGCATATAAATTTTCAGCTTCAACTATGGCCGTGGAATATTTAAAGGTATATGAAGAAAAATGATCTAAAAAGCAAATTTAATTTTAGAAAATTCAAAATATCATATTAAATATAAATGCAATAATGTTGAAAGTAGAAAAAATACCGGATTTTAAATAATAATTATGGAGAAAAAATGAAAAGTGTACAAAATAATAGAAAGTTTATAATTGTAGAAACAAGTGTGCAAATAGGCGGTGTAGAGATTCTTTTGGCAGGGTATGCCAAATATATTATAAAGAATGAGTTGGGAGAAATAATATATATTAGTAAAGAGTCAACTTTCAATTCAGAATTAACAAACAAATTATTTGGTGAATATGAAAATCAAATTAAGATTTTGTTACTAAGTGGTGGGTATTATAAAAATGACTTATTACTTAATTTGTCCAAATATCAGAAACTATATGAAAATGATAGAAGAAAAGTAAGTAATATTATTTCTGATACAGATGAGATTTATATTATAACTTGTTATTTTCCATTACTTCAGTATTCAATGGAACTTTTTAAACCCTTCATTAATTCGAAAATATTTTATATATGGCCTCATCCGTTAGATTGGATCAATGATGCAAAAATTCTTCCTCAAAAAGACTATACTCTTAATAAATTTAAAAATCGTAAAGTTATTTATCAGTCTGAACTATTGGAAAAGTTACATACTTGTCAAGCAATGTATTACGCATCAAGATCAATATTTGATTTTAATAATTGGTTTTATGAAACTGATCTTAATGCGCCAAATAGGATAGAATGTTTGCCTGTTAGTGGAGATGCTATTCAAAAAAAACATAAGTTTTCTAATGATAATATTTTAAATGTTTTATGGGTTGGAAGATTTACATATTTTAAAAATGATGCGATTGTTTACATTTTTGAAGAGTTAGAACAATTAAGTGAAAAATATCCTGATATAAGAGTAACATTTAACATTGTTGGTGCTGGCGAAAAAAAATATTTCGATGATCTCAAAAATAGAATTAAAGGAAAAAATGTAACAATTAAATATTGGGGGACTATTTTGCCAGAAAAATTACCTGAGATTTTTGCTAAAAATGATATTGGTATTTCAATGGGACTCACTGTAAAAACGATGGCTTTGAATGGCTTACCGGCTATTTTAATTGATTCTTTATCGAATGATTATAAATCACAAGCAATTTGTAATTGGATTTATGATGTAAAAGAAGGGGATGCTGGTGATGGAATGTATTATTGGGCTATGGGAAAACCCTTAAAATATAGAGATAGTCTAGGAAGTATTCTTGAAAACATAATACATGATAAGAAAGTTTTAGAACTGGAAGCAAATAAGTGTTATTTATATGTGAAAAATAATTATTCAGAAGAAAAACAATACAGAAAAATATATGAGGCTTGTATTGAATCAAAATTTCACGCTTATGATTATTATACTTTTAAGCATAGGCTATTTTATCGGGTTTTATATGAGCTTTATAAATATGTTAGAGAGTAAGAATTGAATATGAATAATATTACAAAACACTGGAAAGATAACTTGTTTATTAAAAATATAATGATGGTGGTAGGGGGAACTGCATTTGCGCAAATTATTACTATATTGATTACTCCGATTTTAAGTCGTATATACAGTCCTCAAGAATATGGAATTTACGGAACGTTTAGTTCATTAATAGCTATTTTTAGTATTTCTATTTCTTTGGATTATCAAAATGCTATTCCACTTGAAAAGGATGATGAAAATGCAAGCATATTGTTAAAAATTGCAATTGCTATTTTGGGTTTTGCAACAATAATGCTATATGTCCTTTTGGTATTTTGGGGAGATAATATATTAGGAATATTTAATAGCAGTGAATTATCAAGTTATATAGTATTTATTGTAGCTGGCGTATTTTTCACCGGCTTATATAATATTTTTTTGCAGAATGCATTTCGCAAATCAGCATTTAAGGATATTTCGTTTACTAAATATTCTCAAAGTATAATTGGTAATTTAGTGAAAATTGTATTAGGATTATTTGCACATAATCCTGTTGGATTATTAATTGGAACAATAATTGGACAAAGCGCAGGGATTATTCGTCTCTTCAAAGTTTCGTTAAAAGATTATAAAAATGTAAGAAAAATAGAACGATATAAAAAGTTATTAATTAAGTATAAAAAGTTCCCTTTATTTTCTGCCCCTAATAATTTAGTAAATACATTTGCTATTCAATTGCCTATTTTGATGCTAGCGTCACTGTATGATCAAGAAGTTGTAGGAAACTTTTCATTTGCAAATTCTATTGTTGGGTTGCCTACGACATTTGTAGGAACGGCTATAGGGCAAGTGTTTTATGCAAAAATTGCAAAATATGGAAGCGATGATTTAAAAAAGATGAAATCAGATGCTAAAAAAATGACTTTAAGAATGAGTGAAATTGGAATTATTGGATATGGTCTATTAGCAATTATTGCACCAGAATTGTGCTGCTTTGTATTTGGAAAACAGTGGCAAGTGGCCGGAGAATATATAAGATATATGTGCATTAATGCATTAATGAGTTTTATTATATTACCAATAGGAAGAATATTAGAAATAGTTAATCAACAACAAATTGGCTTAATTTTTAATATTATACGTTTAATAATTCTTTTTGTATTTTTCTTCATGGCGCAAATATTAAAGATTACTGATGTATGTACAATTATTGGGTATTCGATTTTGAGTAGTATTCTATATGGAATATTGATAATGATGATTTTTGGTGAAATAAATAAAAAAATAAAAGCAAACTTATAAGGAGAGAAAAGATTATGATTAATTTTAATGTACCACCGTATATTGGAACTGAAATTGAATACATGAAAGAGGCAATATTATTACATAAAATTTGCGGTGATGGTAAGTTTACACATCAGTGCAATGAATGGTTAGAAAATAAATTTGATGCACAAAAGGTAATGTTAACAACAAGTGGATCTACTGCTTTAGATATGGCATTGATGCTTTGTGAATTGGAACCAGGCGATGAAGTTATTTTACCAAGTTACACTTTTTCAAGTACAGCAAATGCCGCTGTACTATGTGGGGCTAAGCTTGTATTTGTCGATATTAGACCGGATACGATGAATATAGATGAAAATAAGATAGAAGAAGCTATTACGGAAAAAACAAAGGTAATAGTTGTTGTTCATTATGCTGGTATTGCTTGTGAAATGGATAAAATAATGTCTATTGCAAAAAAATATGGTTTAATGGTTGTTGAAGATGCAGCTCAAGGAGTAATGAGTACTTATAAAGGAAAAGCATTAGGAACAATTGGGGATTTTGGATGTTATTCTTTTCATGAAACAAAAAATTACTCTATGGGAGAGGGAGGCGCAATTGTCATTAATAATTCTGCATTTAACGAAAAAGCTGAGATTCTTAGAGAAAAAGGCACAAATCGTGCGAAATTTTTCAGGGGTCAAGTTGATAAATATACTTGGGTTGAATTTGGAGACAGTTATTTGCCCAGTGAATTGAATGCAGCTTATTTATGGGCTCAACTTGAAAAAGCTGACGAGATTAACAATAATCGTTTGCTTACTTGGAAAAAGTATAATGAAACACTTAAGCCTTTAGAGGAAAAAGGATATGTGGAACTTCCAATTGTACCCGATAATTGCAAACATAACGCCCATATGTATTATATTAAATGTAAAGATTTGCAAGAGAGAACTGCTTTTATACAATTCATGAAAGAGAAAGGGATTACAACAGTTTTTCATTATATACCATTGCATTCTGCTCCTGCTGGCTATAAATATGGCAGATTCTGTGGATATGATGAATTTACAACAAAAGAAAGTGAAAAATTAGTAAGGCTACCACTCTATTATAATATTACAGATCAGGATGTTAATATGGTAATAAACAATATATATAAATTTTTTGAAAATCGATATATCAGAAAATAGTGTTAAAAATATTATGAATCAATTATAATTCACAGTATTTTTATATTTTTGATTATTTTAGGAATCTCTGAGCCACCTGTCTGTATTTCGAGAACCATCATTCCGGAAAATGAGAGCCAGTTGAAATTTCCGATTTTAGTTGATTATAATATATGTCATAACAGCACTTGTAAAGCCTTCTAATGCCTCGCTAAAGAGGCTTCGGTCTTGACAAGTACTATCCTGTTAGAGTCCGCTTGAAACAGCCAGCCTAAGACTAGCAGAAACAACCAATCTGGGGCGACAGAAAAAGCCAATTATATTCCAATAGAAATGACCATAACTAGTGGGCTTCAGCAGAATATCTTCTTGTTCTGCTTGATTGCTTTATACAACAGGCTGAAAATGTGTCAATGGGGGCTATTTGCCGGCGTAGCCCTTGCCATTGATATAGATTGAAAGTATTGGTAAGCAAATGCTATGGTCTCTTTATCAGATATAATTATATGAATGGTGTTATTCCTGATGAGCTTAAATTGGCTGTTCCTACTGGGCTCTGAGTGGTTAATTCCTTCGGTTTTTTAACAGGCGGCTTTGCCGCATTGTAATGTTCAAATTTTTAATGGAATTATTAAAGTCAAAAGTAAAGTGTTTAAGTTGTAAATTTTATGGAATAAGGATATTATTACTGATGATATTTATTCCTAAAACTGTTAAATATGTATATGAGAGGTAAGTTTTATGAAGGATGATAATGAGGAAATTTATTTACGACCAATAGAGTATGGAGATATTGATTTAATTGTAAAGTGGCGAAACAGTGAAGATGTCAAAAAGTATTTTATATTTCAAGGGAGTCTTACGAAAAAATCTCAGGAGGAATGGATTGATACAAAAGTAAAAACAAAAGAAGTATATCAATTTATTATTGTCATAAAAAAATTAGAGAAGCCAATTGGTTCTGTTTATTTAAGAGATGTAGATATAAATCATGGAAAAGCTGAGTTTGGAATTTTTATCGGAGAAAGGTCTTATTGGGGAAATGGATATGGGACGATTGCTACAAAGAAAATATTAGATTTTGCTTTTCGCGAATTAAAGTTACATAGAATATATTTACGAGTGTATTCTGATAATCAAAGAGCTATAAATAGTTATAAAAAAGTAGGATTCAAAGTGGAAGGACTACTAAAAGAAGATGTATATGTTAGAGAAAAGTATCGTGATATTACCTGGATGGGGATGCTTAGAAGTAATTGGACTAAATTTTCTGAAAAATAATCAGGTTAGTACATGAAATTTGATTATTATATAAAAGTGTATAGGATTAAAAATATGATATGATTGGGAGTAGAAAAAAATTATGAAGATTGCAGTAGCGGGTACAGGATATGTTGGATTATCTATTGCAACATTATTATCACAACACCATGAGGTAATGGCGGTTGATATTATTCCAGAAAAAGTAGAACTGATTAATAATAAAAAATCACCAATTCAGGATGAATATATTGAAAAATATTTGGCTGAGAAAGACCTTAATTTAACCGCAACTCTAGATGCAGAAGTTGCTTATAAAGATGCAGATTTTGTTGTAATTGCAGCGCCAACCAATTACGATAGCAAGAAAAACTTTTTTGATACTTCAGCTGTAGAGACTGTTATTAAATTGGTGATAGAATATAATCCAGATGCAATTATGGTAATAAAGTCAACAATTCCAGTTGGCTTTACGGCAAGTGTCAGAAAGAAATATCATTGTGATAATATTATTTTTAGTCCAGAGTTTCTTCGTGAATCTAAGGCATTATATGATAATCTCTATCCATCAAGAATTATTGTTGGAACTGATGTTGAAAATGCGAGACTTGTAAAAGCTGCAAATACTTTTGCTACTCTTTTACAGGAGGGAGCCATTAAGGAAGATATTGACACTTTGATTATGGGATTTACAGAGGCTGAGGCAGTGAAGCTTTTTGCAAATACATATCTTGCACTTAGAGTTTCCTACTTTAATGAGCTAGACACCTATGCAGAAATGAAAGGCTTGAATACACAGCAGATTATTGATGGTGTTTGTCTGGATCCACGTATCGGGTCTCATTACAATAATCCATCATTTGGATATGGTGGATATTGTCTTCCAAAGGATACTAAGCAGCTTTTGGCAAACTATGAGGATGTGCCGGAAAATCTGATTGAAGCAATTGTAGAATCTAATCGTACCAGAAAAGATTTTATTGCAGACAGAGTACTTCAGCTGGCTGGATATTATGGATATGAGGATGAAAATACTTATGATGCAACTATGGAAAAAGAAGTTATTATTGGTGTTTATCGTCTGACTATGAAATCTAATTCTGACAATTTCCGTCAGAGCTCTATTCAAGGAGTTATGAAACGTGTTAAAGCAAAAGGTGCCACAGTAGTAATTTACGAGCCGTCTTTGGAAGATGGAACAACTTTCTTTGGAAGCAAGGTTGTAAATGATCTTACGAAATTCAAAGAAATTAGCAAGGCAATTATTGCGAATCGTTATGATAGTTGCCTGGATGATGTGCAGGAAAAAGTTTACACTAGGGATATTTTTAGAAGAGACTAATCAATTTGGTATAAAGAACTAATTCCTTTGATATCAATTGGAGGAAAATAGAGGAGGCGAAGCAAAAAAGTGCAAGAAAAAGCACAGAAATTTATTTCTTGGTTAGTAACAAACATTGTTTTGCCTATACTACCTGTAGTTATCAAATTACTAATTGTGATATTTGCTGATAATAAAAAAATATCTGTAGCAGTTTTGGATTCGATTGAATTATTATATTACAATTTGTTTATTTGTGTTGTCTTTTTAAATCTATTAGGAGAATGTGAACATATAAAGCTTATTGAATATGTTATGCGTTGTATATTTACTGTTATTATATTACTAGATTTACTTTTAATTTTTATGAGCTATGCTGAAATTGCAAGCTATAAATGTTCAATCATGGCCATTGTATTGTCTATAGTTGTCCCAATTGTAGTTTCAATCTATCAATGGATTAATATGAGAAGCCAAGGAGGGATGTCAGTGTGAATATTATTTTGGAAAATATAATATTTATTGTATTATTTGTGACATTTTGGGCTTTGATTTTAACACTACTAGTTTATGTGGCAAAAACACCTAATGTGGAAGAATTGATTAAATCAGCTACATTGTCTTCGCCAAATATGTATTTGAATGAAAAAAAAAGTTTGAGTAGAAGATATTATTTTATAAAAAGATGTTTAGATATTGTTTTATCCATTTGGGCGCTTATAGTATTATCTCCATTGTTGCTTTTATCAGTTATATTCTTAATGATTGACGGTGTTAGACCTATTATTAAAAGAAAAAAAATAGTTGGTTATAAGTGCAAAATGATTAATATATATGAATTGAATACAGTAAAGAGTGAAATAGGAAATAAAAAAATACGCTCTCAAACTGGAAAAATTATATATAAAACATGTCTGGATCAGTTTCCAATGTATTTTTCTGTATTAAAAGGTGATATATCAATTATCGGACTTGAAAAAATATACAATTTAAACACAGAGAAAGAAATTGGAAACGAATACTGGTATTGTAAACCGGGTATTGTATCAATTGGTTCTGTTTCCCAAGAAAAAAAATCTTTGACGGAATATAATAAGATATATGTTGCACATGCAAATATTAAACTAGATATAGCAATTGCAATGTATTGTGTGAAGAGTGTTTATAGAGTATAAGAGTGAAGGAGTTCCCGTGTAAACTGTATCCCTTGTCAAGGACATTTTGAATTAGTGTAGTGCCTATTTTTTAGACACCTACACAAAAGTGATATCCCTGATTTTGGACATTCCTTTGTTTGGTTATCCACATAAGTGGACACATGACATTTGATGTGCCCACAGAATTGGACAGTAAGTGCCTCAAAACATGGCGTAATGACTCCCACTATCCCTGTGTGTTAGGATAGATGTCAATGAAGCTTGAAAGTTTTTGTGGTAGTATATAGATAGCTATCACGGGAAGGAGCTTTCACTATGAACTACAGTCCAGAACTCAAGGAAGCTTTATTAAGGAGAATGCTTCCGCCTAACAACGAATCCATCAGTAAGATATCCAAAGAAGAAGGAATATCTGAACAGACCCTCCGTAACTGGCGTGATAAGGCCAGAGCCGACGGTATTGCAGCACCTGGAAAGGATGCTCTTCCGGATAACTGGAGCACACAGGATAAATTCCTTATCGTTGTTGAAACAGCAAGCATGAATGAAACTGACCTTGCTGAGTATGCCCGCAAAAAAGGGCTTTACGTTGAACAGATCAAAGCATGGCGCGATGCCTGTATGAATGCCAACGGTGGTGTTGCAAAAGAGGCAGCACGTTTGAACAAAGAGCTTAAAGAATCCGAAAAGGAACGTAAAAAGCTGGAAAAAGAACTGGCAAGAAAGGAAAAAGCTCTTGCCGAAACGGCAGCTCTTCTCGTACTGAGAAAAAAAGCCGATGCGATCTGGGGGGATCCCGAGGACGAATGATCAGTGCCTCAGATCGCGAAAAAGCTGTTTTACTGATCAAAGAGGCTGTTTCTTCCGGCGCGTCATTGTCAAAAGCCTGCGAAGAACTTGGTGTTAATGAAAGAACTTATTATCGCTGGATCCGCCTGAAAAAGGAAACAGGATCTTATGATGATCTGCGCCCAAAAGCAGAGCGAAAACCTCCGGCTAATAAGCTGACGTCCGAAGAAATAAGAACGATCATTGATACAGTGACCAAACCAGAATATGCAAGCATGCCACCCTGTGAATTAGTACCTGCTCTTGCTGATGAAGGTATCTACATCGGTTCAGAATCCACAATATATCGAATTCTGCATGAAGAAAAAATGCAGAATCACCGCGGAAGATCAGAAGCACCGACGAGACATCATCCAACAACGTATTCCGCAGATGCGCCAAATCAGGTTTGGATGTGGGACATTACATATTTAAATGGGCCGCACCGTGGCATGTACTACTATCTTTATCTCTTTTCCGATCTGTATGACCGGTCCATCGTAGGATGGGAAGTCTACGAAACGGAAAGTGCAGATCACGCCAGTGAATTAGTCCGCAGGATCTGTCTGAAACAGAAACGTCTGACGACAGAACCACTGGTACTGCACTCCGATAATGGGTCACCGATGAAAGGAGCTACTATGCTGGCAACACTATACCAGTTGGGGATCACTCCCTCAAACAGCCGTCCAAGAGTAAGTAATGACAATCCGTATGCCGAATCATTATTCAAGACATTAAAATACAGGCCTAATTACCAGCCTAAAGGCTTTGAATCCATCGAGGCAGCCAGAGAATGGGTGCGTCTGTTTGTCAAATGGTATAACTATGAGCATCATCACAGCGGGATCAATTTCTTGACACCGAAGCAGATGAGAAGCGAAAAAGGAGCGGAGATTCTTGAAAACCGCCATCAAGTATACGAGTCAGCAAAAGCAGCTCATCCTGAAAGATGGAATGGCCGCAAGACTCGCGACTGGAGCATACCCGAAAAGGTATACCTTAATCCAGAGGTAAAAGTAGAGATTACAAATGTGAGTAAGGAAGAAGAAGCAAAGGCTTCGTAATTCCGCGTCCATCGGGCTTGGCTACTATAAACTCTGGGTTGAGAGCAGCTGTCAATGATTGTGCAGCAACTCGTCTTGTCATTGACAGCTGCTCTCAGCCCAGAGTAAAGTCCGGCAGCCCAGATGTATATGTAACCAAAAAAAATCAAGATTTTACTGACAACTATCTTGACAATTACCGCTATTCTTCCTGATATACTGTAAAACATCAATATCAAGGGAGGCGCACTTATGGCAAGACCAAATTCAGAAACAGTTACTACATTTGGCGAAGTACTTCATTCTGCTAACA